>JAEYPG010000713.1 GCA_023410975.1 Pseudomonadota bacterium | reverse complement strand
CGCCTGCACCCCCCAGCGCCCATCGAGCTTCGTCACGACGTAGAGGGCGTCGAAGCTGGCAATGGGGCGTTCCTGGCGGTCGTAGCGGGTGAAGCGCAGCGCGAAGTGCACCTTGTCTGGATCGGCGTGCACGGGCAGCACATGATCCCAGCGCGTGAAGGCCCAGCCCGTGTCCGCCAAGGCCGCGATGTCGTTGCTGCGCGCGTAGTCCTCGGCCGTGGCCCACTGCTGTACCTGCCCCGCCGTGAGGCGGACGTGAGGAAACTGCAGCGTTTGCGCCCAGGCCTGCGCATCACGCGCATTGAACGCCGCGAGGAAGCGCTCCAGCACTTCCAGGCCGGCGTCAACCGCGGCCCGGGCCTCGGGCGTGGCAATGCCCAGCGCGGCCAGGAGCAGCGGGGGGGTGCGGATGGAAGCTTGAGCCGGGGACGCTGACATGGGATGCAGTGCAGTGAACATGCTGCCCACTCTATGAAGCGCCTGGTGCGACAGCAACGACGCATTGCGTCGATCGATATGAGGCCGCTGCTGCAGAGCAGCCGTATTGGGCGTCGCCCGGGCGACGGCATCCTGGCGCCCAGGCCCGGCGTGCGACTCAGCGCTGATGCGGTTCGTTCACCACCACCCGGCTGCGCTGTCCATCGACCGACACGGGCACGTCGCCGGCCACCGTGACGCGGCGCACGACGCGGTGGGCGTCGCCATAGTCGTTGATGGCGTAATGCTGCGTGGCGCGGTTGTCCCAGATCGCCACGTCGCCCTGGCTCCAGCGCCAGCGCACGGTGTTCTCCAGCCGGGTGATGTGGTTCTGAAACAGCGCGAACAGGTGATCGCTGTCCTGCGTGTTGTAGCCGACGAAGCGCTGGATGAAGTGGCCCGACACCAGGGTGCGCTTGCCCGTCTCCGGGTGCACGCGCACCAGCGGATGCTCGGTGCGGATGAGGCGGCGGGTGAACACCTCCTGGTAGCGCTTGGCGCCATGCGCATCGGGCTCGATGCGCGTGGCCGCGTAGTCGTAATCGTTGCCGTGCAGTGCCCAGAGCTGGTCGGCCAGGGTCTTGAGCGAGGCAGGCAGCTCGTCGTAGGCCGCTTCGGTGTTGGCCCACACCGTGTCGCCGCCATGAGTCGGAATCACGACCGCGCGCAGCACCGACACCTGCGGGTATGCCTGCTCGAAGGTCACGTCGGTGTGCCAGGAGTTGGCGCGGCCGCCGTGCTGGGAATCGAGCTCCAGGATCTGCGTGCCGTCCTTGGACGGCACCGTGGGATGCGGCACCAGCTCGCCGAACAGCCGCGCAAAGCCCTGGTGCTCGGCATCGTCCAGGTGCTGCTGGCCGCGCAGGAACAGCACCTTGTGCTGCAGGAGCGCCTGCTTCAGGGCAGCAAAGGTTTCGGGTGGCAGTTGACCCGAGAGCCGAAGCCCTCGGACTTCGGCGCCGATGTGTCCGGCGACCGGAACGACTTCGAACGGCACGGCAGCGGCAGCCGGGGTGATGGAGGTGGTTTCCAGGACGGCACTCATGCAGGTTCTCCTTCGGAGGCTTGGTGGCCTCGGGTTGCGGGTTGTTGTCAGGCGGCCCGTGCAATGGGCAGGGCGGCGTAGCGGCTGGCGGGGCGTTCCAGACCCAGGTTCTCTCGCAGCGTGCGGCCCTCGTACTGCGTGCGGAACAGGCCTCGGCGCTGCAGCTCGGGCACGACGAGATCGACGAACTCGTCCAGGCCCTGCGGCAGCACCGGCGGCATCACGTTGAAGCCGTCGGCGGCGCCGTTCTCGAACCATTCCTGCATGCGGTCGGCGATGGTCTGCGGCGTGCCGACCACCACCCAGTGCCCGCGGGCACCGGCCAGGTATTCGTAGAGCTGCCGGACGGTGAGGCGCTCGCGGCGGGCCAGCTCCAGCACCACGTGGGCACGGCTGTTGACGCCCTTGGGCGCGTCGGGGATGTAGGGCGGCGGCACGTCGAGGTCCCAGCGCGTGAGGTCCTCCTTGGGCCAGAAGCGCTGGAGCGTGTTCAGCCCCACCGCAGGGTGGATCAGCGTCTGCAGCTCGGCCCACCGGGCCTGCGCTTCGGCCTCGGTGTGGCCAATCACAGGGGAAATGCCCGGCAGCACCAGCAGCTGTTCGGGCCGGCGGCCGTATCTGGCCATGCGGCCCTTCACGTCCCTGTAGAACGCCTGTGCCTCGGCCAGGCTGGTCCAGGCGGTGAAGATGGCTTCCGCGGTGGCCGCGGCCAGTTCCTTGCCATCCTCCGAGGAGCCGGCCTGCACGATCACCGGGTGGCCCTGGGGTGGGCGCTCGATGTTCAACGGTCCCTTTACCTTGAAGAAGCGGCCGGCGTGATTGAGCGCATGCAGCTTGTCCGGGTCGAAGTAGAGGCCCGAGTCCGGGTCCCGGACAAACGCGTCGTCGTCGAAGCTGTCCCACAGGCCCTTGACCACGTCGACGAACTCGTGCGCGCGCTGGTAGCGGGTGGCCGGGTCGGGATGGGCGTCCATGCCGAAGTTGCCATGCACGTGGTCGGCGCTGGTGGTGACCACGTTCCAGGCCGCCCGGCCCTTGCTGATGTGGTCCAGCGAGGCGAACTTGCGCGCCAGCAGGTAGGGGTCTTCGTAGGTCGTGCTGGCCGTGGCCACGAAGCCGACATGCCGCGTCACCTGCGACAGCGCGGCCCACAGCGTCACGGGCTCGAAATGCGAGACGCGGCCCTGGCGCCTGAGCGACTCGTCGTCGCCCTGGTGGTTCAGCCCCGGCGTGTCGGCGACGAAGACCTGGTCGAACAGGCCGCGCTCGGCGGTCCTTGCAAGATCGACGTAGTGGTCGATGTTGATGCCGGCGTCCGGCACGGAGCCGGGATGCCGCCACGCGGCCACGTGGTGGCCGGTGGCCATGATGAAGGCGCCGAGGCGCAACTTGCCATCGCGTGCGGGCATGGGTTCTCCTCCTGTCAGATGGGGCGGGATCAGCGCTCGAGGTGTTGTCCGTCGGACGGAACCAGGACAGCGTTGCCGTCCTGCTGCGCCCTGTCGGGCGCCTGTGGCGCTTGGTGTCCGAACTCGCGCAGGACCTCGTCCTTGAGGCGCGCAAAGGCCGTGCTGGCTCGGTCGCGCGGGTGAGGCAGGTCCACGGGGACGATGCGGCGGATGCGCCCGGGGCGCGGAGCCATGACCACCACCTTGTCGCCGAGGTAGACCGCCTCCTCCACGTCGTGGGTGACCAGGATCATCGTGATGCCCTCGGATTGCCAGATACGCTGCAGCTCCTGCTGCAGATGGGTTCGCGTGATCGCATCGAGCGCGCCGAAGGGTTCGTCCAGCAGCAGTACTTCGGGGCGGCTGACCAGGGCGCGGGCGATCGCCACGCGCTGGCTCATGCCGCCGGAGAGTTGATGCGGGTAGGCGCTCTCGAAACCCTTGAGCCCCACCAGCGCGATGTGCTCGGACACTGAGCGCGTCTTCTCGCCGGGGGACAGCTGCGCGTTGAGCAACCCGAGCGAGACGTTCTGCTCGACGGTGAGCCAGGGGAACAGCCGGTGTTCCTGGAACACGATGCCGCGCCCCAGGCTGGTGTCGACGATGCGCTGCCCGTCCAGCCGAAGCTCTCCCTCGTAGTCCCCTTCCAGGCCGACGATCAGCCGCAGCAGCGTGCTCTTGCCGCAGCCGCTGGTGCCGACGATGCTGACGAACTCGCCCGGCTGCACCGCCAGCGAGATGCCTTCGAGCACCGGCAGCGGCTCGCCCTTGACCTGGTACGTCTTGCTCAGACGGTCGATTTCAAGCGTGCCGGCATGGCCCATTGCTTCCTCCTTCGTGGTTCGGGAAATCAGTACTGCGCGACCGAGCGACCGCGCCAGGCCAGGGCCCGGGCTTCGAGGCGGCTGGCAATCCAGTTCAGCGCGAAGCCGACGAGGCCGACCACCAGCACACCGAAGAGCACCAGGTCCATCCAGAAGTGCTCGCGGCCATCGATCAGCGTGTTGCCGATGCCCTTGCCCGCGGCCAGCAGGTACTCCGCCCCCAGCGTGGCCAGCCAGGCGTAGATCAGGCCGAGGTGGATGCCGGCGAAGATCGAGGGCGAGGCCGCGGGCAGGATCAGGTGGCGCCAGCGCTGCCACCGGGTGAACCTCAGCACCCGGGCCACCTCCAGCAGCTCCGGCGCGACGCCGCGGATACCCTCGAAGGTGTTGAGCACCACCGGGAAAAAGGCGGCCAGCGACAGGAACGCCACCTTGGCCGTGTCGCCCAGGCCGAACCACACCGACAGCAGCGGGATCCAGGCGAATAGCGAGATCTGCTTGACCGTGTGGAAGCTCGGCCCCAGCAGCTTCTCGAACAGTCGCGAGGCGCCCAGCGCCGCGCCGAACAGCAGCCCGGCCGAGGCGCCGATGGCGAACCCAATGAGGTCGCGCCAGAGACTGGAGGCCAAGGCGCTGAAGAGCTTGCCGCTGCTCACCTGGTCCACGGCCGTGGCCCAGACCTTGGCCGGTGATACCAGCAGCGGCGAGGTACTCCAGCCTCGCTGCACCGCCAGCCACCACAGCGCCAGCAGCACGGCGGGTAGCACCCAGCCGCGCAGCGGCCTGGGCACGCGCTTGAAGACGTTCATCAGAAGGCCTCCCTGCGCCAGCGCAGCAGTCGCAGCTCGATGGCGGCGAGCAGCCTGTCGAGCAGGTAGCCGGCCGCGCCGATGACCATCACCGCGGCCATGACCACGTCGAGCTGGAACAGCTGCCGGCCGTAGACGATCATGAAGCCCAGGCCCTCGCTGGAGGCCAGCAGCTCCACCACCACCAGTGCCAGCCACGCATGGGTGAGGCCATAGCGGATGCCATTCCAGATCGTGGGAAGGGCCGCCGGGAACACCACCCGGGACAGCGTCTGCCAGCGGCTCAAGCGCAGTACCCGGGCCACCTCGATGAAGCGCGTGGGCACGCCGCGGATGCCGTAGTAGGTGTTCAGCGTCACGGGGACCAGCGCGGCCTTGCTGATGAGGATGACCTTCAGCGCTTCGTCGATGCCCACCAGCAGCATCAGCAGCGGCAGCCAGCCCAGGACCGGAACCTGGCTGAACGCCTTGAACAGTGGGTAGACGTAGTCCTTCAGCGTCGGCGACAGGCCCATGGCGGTGCCCAGCGCCAGCCCAGCCGCCAATCCGACACCGAAGCCTGCCAGCACCCGCCAGACGCTGATCTGGAGATGGGTCCACAACTCGCCGCTGCTCACCGCATCGTGCAGTGCCTGCGCCACGGATTCGGGCGAGGGTAGGACCTGCGGCGCGATCCACTGGTGCTGTGCGGCGACGACCCACAGTGCCAGCAGCGCCAGGGGTACCGGCCAGCCGAGCAAGACATCGCGCAGCGCGGGCCACCAGGAACGCTGGCGCCGCGCGGCAGTACGGCTGGCTACCCGGTCTGGTGACGAGGCCAGTTCGCCCAATGGAGAGGTGATCGAAGACAAGGAGCTCATGGT
>JAEYPG010000603.1 GCA_023410975.1 Pseudomonadota bacterium | reverse complement strand
TCCGCCGCGGCACCGACGTGCTCAAGGCGCTGGCGCTGGGCGCGCACGCGGTGCTGCTGGGCCGCCCGGTGTTGCACGGCCTGGCCACGGCTGGGGCGCTGGGCGTTGCTCATGTGCTGCGCCTCGTGCGCGACGAATTCGAGATCGCCATGGCGCTGTGCGGTTGTGCCGGCGTGGCCGACATCGGCCCTGAGTTGCTCGATCCGTCGGCTTGAGCTGGCGCCATTCCATTGCTTTAAGCGGCCTGATTTGGTCCGCGCGCCGACCTGTTTTGATGCCGCGGTGCCACAAATGCCCGGTTTATGAGGCCGCCACAGCTTCCGGAAACGGTTTCCCAGAGGGAAAACAGCGGCTGCGGCTTCTCACTCCCCTGGGGGCGCAGTACCATTTGCCCTGCAGGGTGCCGCAGAGAAAAGAGGGTTCATGCAGCCTTCGCCCCACCCGGCGCATCAACTCAGTAATTGATGGAGAGATTCCAAATGGCAACTGCAAAGAAAGCTGCGTCCAAGACGGTCGCGGCAAAGAAGGCCCCGGCCGCCAAGAAGGCCGATTCGGCGGCCACCGCCGAGAGCGGCAAGCGCAGCCCCAACGCTGCCTTCATGAAGGAGATGAAGCCCAGCGCCCAGCTCGCGGCCGTCATCGGCGACAAGCCGATGCCGCGCACCGAGGTCACCAAGAAGGTGTGGGACTACATCAAGGCCAACAACCTTCAGGACGCTGCCAACAAGCGCATGATCAACGCCGACGCCAAGCTGAAGGACATCTTCAAGAAGCCCCAGGTGTCGATGTTCGAGATGACCAAGCTCATCAACGAACACCTCAAGTGATCGCCAGGGCGCGCTTCAGCGCCCATGTCATCGAAAAGCCGGCCCCGTGCCGGCTTTTTTCATGCCCTAGCGGTGGGTCGCGGCAGGCTCTTCATGAGAACTATTCGCATTCGTGTGGTAGGCTGAAGTCATTCATAACCGACTCCACCCCATTGCACAGAGGGATGCCATGAAGCCGTTCGTTCTCGTCGCCACCACGCTGGGCCTGGTCGCCAGCCTGGGCTCCACCGCCGCTCTGGCCAAGGCCAACTGCAAGGCCCATCCGAAGGAAGAGTGGCTGAAGGAGGACGAGGCGCGCTCGCGCATCGAGTCCCAGGGTTACAAGATCAACAAGTTCAAGGTGGACGGCAACTGCTACGAGATCTACGGCCGCGCGCCGGACGGCCGCAAGGTCGAGATCTACTACGACGCCAAGACGCTGACGCCGGTCAAGACCGAGTACGGTGACTGATCCCGCGTCGTCCTCCGCGCCGGCGGTTCGGCCCGCAACCGCGGGCGTGCGCGTGTGGGACGCACTGGTACGGCTGACGCACTGGACCCTGGCGGCCACGGTGCTCTTCGACTGGGTGCGCGACGACGGCGACCGGCTGCACCGCACGGTGGGCTATGTGGCCGTCGGCGTGGTGGTGGCGCGGCTGCTGTGGGGGCTGGTGTCGCGCCGCGGCTACGCCGGCCTGTCGCATCTGAAGCCCTCGCTGCGCGCCACGCGCGCCTACCTGCGCCAAGGCGCGCCGCGGCACGTCGGCCACGACCCGCTGGGCCTGTGGATGGTGTGGCTGCTGTGGGCGCTGGTGCTGCTGCTGGGCCTCACGGGCTGGGTCAGCCGTCTCGATGCCTTCTGGGGCGAGGACTGGCCCGTCGATCTGCACCACTGGCTGGCCGATGCGCTGGTCGCCTGCGTGGTGGTGCACCTGTTGGGCGTGGCCGGCATGAGCTGGCACTGGCGCGAGAACCTTCCGGCCTCGATGCTCACCGGCCGCAAGCGCGCCGACGAAGGCCGGCGCTGAAACCCAGTGCATCAGGTTGATTGCTCACATTCTTTTGTTGGGTGGTGTCAAGACCTTCCTGCTCCCCGTTTCACGGGGCGCAGGCATGATGCCGCCTTTACAACCTGCTTCATGCCCCGCCATGCAAGGCCATCCCGCCGTCCTCGATGCCCTCAACGCGCTGCTCGTCGGCGAGCTTGCCGCCCGCGACCAGTACTTCATCCATGCCCGCATGCTGGAGGACTGGGGTTACGACAAGCTCGCCGCGCGCATCGCGCACGAGATGGAGGACGAGACCGGCCACGCCGACGTGCTGATCAAGCGCATCCTGATGCTGGGCGGGCGGCCCAACATGGTGCCTGGGCCGCTGAACGTGGGCACGGACGTGCCCAGCGTCCTGGGCAACGACCTGGCGGTCGAATATTCGGTGATCAACCACCTGCGCGAGGTGATCGCGCTGTGCGAGCGCGAGCGCGACTTCGTCACCCGCGACCTGCTGCTGCCGATGCTGGAGGACACCGAGGAGGACCATGCGCACTGGCTGGAGCAGCAGCTCGGCCTGATCCAGGCCGTGGGCCTGCCCAACTACCTGCAGCGCCAGATGGGCTGAGCGGCCCTGTGGCCGCGGCAGCGGCCTCCCCCGCCATGCAACAGGCCGCCCGTGGGCGGCCTGTGCTTTTGCATCGTTCAGCGCACGGCGCCGATGGCGTTGCTCAAGGCAGCCACTGCGCCAGCTGGACCCACATCTGCGCGATGGAGATGGGCTTGGTCCAGTAGTCGTCGAAGCCGGCGTGCTTGGCCGCGCGTGCCTGCTCGGGCATGGCGTCGGCCGACAGCGCGATGCACGGCAGCCTGGCCGTGACCGGGTCGGCGCGCAGCTGCGCGATCAGCTCCAGCCCCGTCATGTCGGGCAGGTTCATGTCGATGAGCAGCAGCTCCGGCGCGTCCTCGCGCGCCGCGCGCAGGCCCGAGGCGCCATCGGGCTCGATCTGCAGCGACCAGCCCTCGTGGCCGCGGAACATTTCCGTCATGAGCAGCGCGTTGAGCGGCTCGTCCTCGATGTAGAGCACTCGCCGCGGTGCACGGGCGCCGCCTGCCGACGAGGCTGCGTGGTCAACCGACATGCTGCTGCAGGAAATCCAGCGATCGGCGGCGGGCCAGCGCGGCGCTCTCGGGGTCGAAGGCTGCGCGCTGGTCGCAGTTGAAGCCGTGGTCGGCCGGGTACACGTGCACCTGCACCTCGGGCTGCGCCTGCGCAAAGGCCTGTACCTGCGGCTGCGGGATGAGGTGGTCGCGCTCGCCGAAGTGCATCAGCACCGGGCAGCGCGGCTGCAGCGCCGCCTGATCGGGAATGCCGGCGCCGTAGTAGCAGATGGCCGCCGACAGCCCGTCGAGCCTGCAGGCGGACAGCCACGCCATCAGCCCGCCCCAGCAGTAGCCCACGATGCCGACCTTGCCGTGCTTGGCCCCTTCAGCGATGGCCGCGGCGATGTCCTGCAGCACCAGATCCTGCTGCGCCACGGCCGCGGCCTTCAGCTCGCGCCCGCGCTTGACGTCGTCCTCGCCGTAGCCCAGTTCCACGCCGTGCTCCAGGCGGTCGAACAGCGGCGGCGCGATGGCGACGTAGCCCTCGTCCGCGTAGCCGCGCGCCACGGCGCGGATGTGCGAGTTCACCCCAAAGATTTCCTGCAGCACCACCAGCGCGCCGCGCGGGCGCCCCTGGGGCAGCTCGATGAAGGCGTCGAAGCGGTGGCCGTCGGAGGCCTGCAAGGGTTGTAAGGACATCAATGGTCTCCGTTCTCGTGTGGTCTGTACTGCTGCAGCCGGCGCTCGACGAAGTCCAGCCGGTCCTGGCCCCAGAAGATCTCGCCGTCGATGACGTAGCTGGGCGCGCCGAACACGCCGGCGTCGATGGCGCGCTGCGAGTCCTCCTCGTAGCGCTGGTGCACGCGCTGGGTGTGGGCGTCGTCCAGCCGCGCGAGCTTCAAGCCCTGCGCCTTGAGCAACTCGGCCAGCGTGGTCTCGTCGGCAATGTTCTTTTCCTCGACCCACACCGCGCGCATCACCGCGCCGGTCAGCGCCATGGCGGCGTCGGTGCCGTCCTGCAGGTCCACCGCGATGATGAGCTTGGCTGCGTCGTCGGGATTGACGGGGAAGTAGCGCGGCGTGGGGTTCAGCGGCGCATGGAGCCATTCGCTGAAGCGCTTGAGCTCCAGGAGCCGGTAGGCCTGGCGCTCAGGCGCACGCTTGCCCAGCGGCAGCCCGCCGGTGAGCGGGAACACGCGTCCGCCCAGGTCCACCGGCAGCACGCGGATCTCGGCGCCATGCTGGCGCGCGATGTCCTGGAAGCGCTGGTGGCCCAGATAGGCCCAGGGCGAGTGCGGGGCGAAGTAGTAGTCGATGGCAAGGCTCATGTCCGGCAACCGTCCAAGGCGACAAAGGACCGGCACCATAGCCGATCCGCCGCGTCCCTCCTCCGGATGGGCGCTTGGACCGCAAACGGGTGCCGCCGTGGCTGGGGCCCGATGCGCCGCCCCGGTCTTGCTGCTCTGCAGCAGATTCATTGCCCACCACGGCTGAAGTCGGGACTGTAGCCGAGAGGATTACATTTGCTCACACGGCGTGCGCCGGCTGCAGGCATTGCCGTGCCGCTGCTGATCCCGTGGCGACCTGCCCCGCCTCGTGGACGGAAACAGGTCCGGATCGCCTTATTCCAGTTCTGTTTTAAGAGTGAAGTAAATCCCGTTCGGGCTGAGCC
>JAEYPG010000528.1 GCA_023410975.1 Pseudomonadota bacterium | reverse complement strand
GCGCGAGAGCAGCAGGCCGGGCATCGGCTCAGGCCACCTCGAACAGCGCGGCTGCGCCCATGCCGCCGCCGATGCACATGCTCACCACGACCAGGCGTACGCCCCGCCGGCGCCCTTCGAGCAGCGCGTGGCCCACCAGCCGCGCGCCGGACATGCCGAACGGGTGGCCGATGGAGATGGCCCCGCCGTTGACGTTGAGGCGGTCGTCGGGGATGCCCAGCCGGTCGCGGCAATACAGCACCTGGCAGGCGAAGGCCTCGTTGAGCTCCCACAGGCCGATGTCGCCCACGGTCAGGCCGTGGCGCTGCAGCAGCTTCGGGATCGCGAACACCGGGCCGATGCCCATTTCCTCGGGCCCGCAGCCCGCCACCGCCAGGCCACGGTAGGCCCCCAGCGGCTTGAGGCCGCGGCGCTCGGCCTCGGCACGGCTCATCAGCACCGAGGCCGAGGCGCCGTCCGAGAGCTGCGACGCGTTGCCGGCGGTGATGAACTCGCCCTGCGCGACCCACTGCCCGCCCTTCCACACGGGCTTGAGCCCGGCCAGGCTCTGCGCCGTGGTGTCGGCGCGATTGCCCTCGTCCTGGGCCAGCAGCACCTCCTGCGTGCCGGTGACGTTGCCCTCCTTGTCCAGGAGCTGCTTGACGGTGGGCAGCGGCACGATCTCGTCGCCGAACAGCCCGGCCTGCTGCGCGGCGGCGGTGCGCATCTGGCTGCGCAGCGCGTACTCGTCCTGCGCGGCGCGGCTGATGCCGTAGCGGCGGCTCACGATCTCGGCCGTCTCGATCATCTGGATGTACGCCGCCGGGGCCGCCTGCAGCACCGCCTGCGACTGCGCGCGGTAGCTGTTCTTGTGGCGGTTCTGCACCAGCGAGATGGACTCCAGGCCGCCGGCCACCGCGATGCGGTACTCGCCGGCCATGATGCCCTTGGCCGCGGTGGCGATGCTCACCAGCCCGGAGGCGCACATGCGGTCGATGGCCATGCCGCCCACCTCCTGCGGCAGGCCCGCGGTGTAGCCGCACAGCCGGCCGAGGTTGTAGCCCTGCGTGCCCTGCTGCGCCGCGACGCCCAGGATCACGTCGTCGACCTCGGCGCCGTCCACGCCGGCGCGCGCCAGCGCGGCCCGGATCACATGGCCGCCCAGCACCGGCGCCTCGGTGTCGTTGTAGGCGCCGCGGAAGGCGCGCGCGATCGGCGTGCGGGCCGTGGAGACGATGACGGCTTCGTTGAGCATGTGCGTTTCCTTCACTCGAAATACAAACGGCTGATCGTGTCCACGACGCAGCCGGGCCGGTCGCTGCCCTCGACCTCGACCGTGATGCGGATCGTGACCTGCACGCCGCCGCCCGCCACGGGCTCCGCGGCCATCACGCGGCCGCTGCCGCGCACCCGCGAGCCGGCCTTCACCGGCGCGGGAAAACGCACCCGGTCGCAGCCGTAGTTCACGCCCATCCTCAAGCGCTCGTAGCGCACGAGTTGCGGCAGGAACAGGTTGGCGAGGGCCAGCGTGAGGTACCCGTGCGCCACGCAGGCGCCGAAGGGGCCCTGCGCGGCGCGCACCGGGTCCACGTGAATCCACTGGTGGTCGCCGGTGGCCTGCGCGAACAGGTCGATGCGCTCCTGCGCGAGCACCATCCAGTCGGTCGCACCGAGGTCGCGGTCCACGCTGTGGAGCACCGCCTCGGTACTGTCGTAGAGCGCCGCCATGGCCTCAGGCCCGCTGCGAGCTGACCGAGACCACCTCGCCGGTCATGTAGCTCGAATAGTCGCTGGCGAGGAAGACCATCACGTTGGCGACCTCCCAGGGCTCGGCCGCGCGGCCGAAGGCCTCCTTCGAGGCCAGCTCGTCGAGCAGCGCCTCGCTGGCCGACTTCTTCAGGAAGGCGTGGATCGCGATGGAGGGCGCCACGGCATTGACGCGCACGCCGAACTCGGCGGCCTCCAGCGCCGCGCAGCGCGTGAGGGCCATCACCCCGGCCTTGGCCGCGGCGTAGTGCGCCTGCTCGGCCTGCGCACGCCAGCCCAGCACGGAGGCGTTGTTGACGATGGCGCCGCGCCCGTGCGGCTGCATGGCGCGCAGGGCCGCGCGCGTCATGCGGAAGGTGCCGGTCAGCGTCACGTCCACGACGCGCTGCCACTCCTCGTCGGGCATGTCCACGAGGCGGCACGAGGTGCCCAGGCCGGCGTTGTTGATGAGCACGTCGATCGCGCCCAGCCGCTCGGCGGCCTCGGCGAACAGCGCGTCCACCTGCTCCTGCCGGCTGACGTCGCAGAGCAGGCCATGGACCGCCTGCAGCCCCGTCGTGCGCCGCAGCTCGGCCACCGCTTCGGCCAGGCGGCGCTCGTGGACGTCGCTCACCAGCAGCGCGCGGGCGCCCTCCTCGGCCGCGCGGCGTGCGGCGGCGAAGCCGATGCCGGCGCCGGCCGCGGCGGTGACCAGGACGCTCTTGCCGGCCAGCAGGCCGTGCGGGGGCACGTAGGAAGGCGCGGGAATCGTTGCCATCAGAACCTCTTGTCGGGTGCGGGGAATGCGCCCATCGTGTGGCGGGGCGGGCGCCGCGGCATCGTCCCGACGGACGAGACGCCGCGACGCCTCAGCGCGGCATGCCCAGCGCCCGTTCGGCGATCTGGTTGAGCTGGATCTCGTTGGTGCCGGCGTAGATGGTGTCGGCGCGGCTGCCCAGCCACAGCAGGTGCAGGCGCTGCCGCGTGGCGTCGCCGTCCACCACGTCGCCCGCGGCGCCCAGCACGTCCATCGCCAGCCGGCCCAGGTCGCGGCGCCAGTTCGACCAGGCGTACTTCGAGGTATAGGCCGCGCCCGGCAGGGCACCGTCCTGCGCGCCCAGCAGCCGCAAGGCATGGAAGCGCAGCGTGGCCAGGCCCAGCGCAGCCTGCGCGATGCGCTGGCGCAGCAGCGCATCGCGCGCCGCGCCGTTGGCGCGGGCGGCCTCGATCACGAGGTCGAGCTCGTGCCTGAAATGCGCCTGTTGTCCGAGCGTGGACACGCCGCGCTCGAAGCCCAGCAGCGCCATCGCCACCTTCCAGCCCTGGCCCGGCAGCCCCAGGTGCAGCGAGCCCTCGGTGCGGGCGCCGTCGAAGAACACCTCGTTGAACTCGGCGCTGCCCGTCATCTGCCGGATGGGCCGGATCGTGATCCCGTCCTGGTGCAGCGGCACCAGCAGCAGCGTCAGGCCCTGGTGCCGTTCGGAGCCGGGCTCGGTGCGCGCCAGGACGAAGATCCAGTCGCTCTCATGGGCCCAAGAGGTCCAGACCTTCTGGCCGTCGATGACCCAGTCGCCGCTGGCGGCATCGCGCCGCGCACGGGTGCGCACGTTGGCCAGATCGGAGCCGGCGCCCGGCTCCGAGTAGCCCTGGGCCCAGTAGCTCGTGCCGTCGCGGATGCCCGGCAGGAAGCGGGCCTTCTGCTCCGGGGTGCCGTAGGCGATGAGCGTGGGGGCGAGCAGCTGTTCGCCGATGTGGCCCAGCCGCCCCGGGCCGCCGCCACGCACGTACTCCTCATGGAAGATCATCTGCTGCGCCAGCGGCATCGCCGCGCCGCCGGCATCGCGCGGCCAGCCGATGCCGACCCACCCGGCCTTCGCCAGGGCCTGCTCCCAGCGCTTGGCCAGCGCCACGTCGAATCCCGGCGCACCGGGGCCGTGGCAGCCGCGCAGCGGCTCGAAATCGCCTTTCAGGTGCGAGCGCATCCAGCCCTGGACATCGGCACGGAAGGCTCGCTCGTCATCGGTCTCGATCAGGTTCACGGGGCGCGCTCCAGAAGTTGGGCGGCGACGCGCTCGCGCCACCATGACAGCGGCTGCAGCCGCTGGCTGTCGGCTTGAGCGCGCTTGAAGTACAGCTGCGGGTCGTATTCCCAGGTGTAGCCCACGCCGCCATGCAGCTGGATCGCCTCCTGGGCGCAGAACTGCGCGGCCTCGGTGGCTTCGCAGCGCGCCTGCGCGGCGTGGAAGGCCAGCGTCACGGCGTCAGGGTGCAGGTCGGCCACGGCAGCCGCGCCATAGACCGCCGAGCGGGCGCTCTCGATGGCCACCAGCATCTGGGCGCAGCGGTGCTTCACAGCCTGGAAGCGGGCCACCGGCTGGCCGAACTGCGCCCGCTGCGCGGTGTAGGCGACGCTGAGCTCCAGGCACTGCTGAGCCGTGCCCAGTTGCTCGGCCGCGAGCCCGATGGCGCCCAGGTCGCGCGCGCGCAGCAGTGCCGCAGCCAGCGTGCCGCCGCGGCCCAGGCAGGCCTGGGCCGGCAACACGATGCCTTGCACCTGCACACGCGCGCTGCGCCGCGTGGTGTCCACGGTGCGCAGCGGCTCGATGCGCAGCGCCGGGCTGGCGCTGTCCACGGCCAGCAGCACTGGGGCGCCGGTCGGGTCCATGGCGGCCAGCAGCAGCGTGTCGGCCCAGGCGGCCGAGCCCACGCTTGCCCACGCGCCCTCCACGCGCCAGCCGCTGCCGTCGGCCTGCGCACGTGCCGCTCCCGCATCCGGCGCGCAGGCAACCACCTTGCTGCCGCGCTCCACCTCGGCCAGCAGCGGCCGTCCCGCGTCCGCCAGCCCGCGCAGCAGCGCCGCGGACAGCACGACGCTGTCGAAGAACGGCACGCAGGCCAGGCGCCGGCCCAGCTGCTCCTGCAGCAGCGCCAGGCCGACCCATCCCAGGCCGAGCCCGTCGTCCTCGGCCGGCGCTTGCACGCCGCACCAGCCCTGTTCGGTGATGCGTTGCCACAGCGCGCGGTCGAAGCCGTCCTCGCTGGCGGCAGCGCGCCGTATGGCGGCCGAGTCGCAGGCCTCGGCCAGGAAGTCGGCCGCGGCCTCGGCGATCAGCCGCTGGTCTTCGCTCAATGCCAGGTCCATGCCGGCATCCTCAGCTGCCGTACACGCGCTGCGGCGGCACGCTTTCGGCAATGAGCCGATCCACCACCGGCCCCAGCTCCGCGGGCTGCCAGCGCGCGCCCTTGTCGATGATGCGGCCGGTACGCCAGCCGTCGGCCACCGAGAGCTCGCCCCCCTTGGCCTCGAAGCAGCGGCCCGTGACGTGGGCGGACTGCGCGCTGCCCAGCCACACGACGATGCCGGCCACGTTCATCGGGTCCCAGGCGTCGAAACCGGTCTCGGGCTTCTTCACCATGTCCGGCATGGCGCTCTCGGTCATGGCCGTGCGCGCCGCGGGCGCCAGGCAGTTGACGGTGACGCCGTAGCGGGCCAGCTCCGCGGCCTGCACCAGGGTCAAGCCCGCCACGCCAGCCTTGGCCGCGCTGTAGTTGCTCTGGCCGATGGAGCCCTGCAGGCCCGCGCCGGAGCTGGTGTTGATGATGCGGGCGTCCACGGGCTGGCCCGCTTTCTTCTGGTCGCGCCAGCGACGGCCCAGCACGCTGGCCAGGCAGAAGTGGCCCTTGAGGTGCACCCGCATCACCGTGTCCCAGTCGTCCTCGGAAAGGCTGAGGAACATGCGGTCGCGCAGCACGCCGGCGTTGTTGACCAGTACCTGCACGTCGCCGAACTCGGTCAGCGCGGCATCGGCGATGCGCTGCGCGCCGGCCATGGTGGTGATGTCGCCCGTGTTGGCCAGCGCGCGGCCTCCGGCGCGGCGCACTTCGTCGGCCACGGCGCGCACGCCGTCCTCGCGGATGTCGTTGACCACGACGTTGGCGCCCTCGGCGGCAAAGGCCAGCGCATACGCGCGGCCCAGGCCGCCGCCGGCGCCGGTGATGATGACGGTACGCCCGTCGCAGATCCCCATGTGATGTGTCCTTCCTGGTGGTTGGTGCAGGGCGCGCCCGGCGGGCACGCCGCGGCGGCCGTGCTCAGGCCTGTGCCGCAGGCTCGTCGAGCAGCGCCTTCTGGGACACGCTGAAATCGTGGCCCCACAGGCTGACCCGGGTGAACTCGTGCACGACGTGCTCGGCCCAGTCGATGACGGCGCCGCCACAGCCGAACTCGACGTCGAAGCCCGAAGGCGTGCGCATGTAGAAGGAGATCATCCGGTCGTTGGTGTGCTGGCCCAGCGTGGCCGTCTGCAGCGCCTGGTGCGCCTGCATGCGGTCGATGGCCCGGCCCACCTCGGCCACGTCATCCACCTCCACCATCACGTGCACGCAGCCGCTGTCGGCCGGGAAGCCCGCCAGCGCCAGGCTGTGGTGGCGGCCGTTGCCGCAATGCAGGAAGTGGATGGGCAGCACCACGCCCGTGGCACCGGGCGGCTCGAAGTTGTAGATGTCCGACAGCCCGAAGCCCAGCACCTCGCGGAAGAAGCGCACCGTGGCCTCGAAGTTGGGGGCGGGCAGCACCGTGTGGCCCATGCCGATGTCGCCGGTGACGAAGCGCGGCACGCCCGCCGGCGAGGCGAAGCGGATGAACTCGGACTTGAAGCCCCACACCAGCTCGTGCCGGTTGCCCGACGGATCGGCGAAGGCAGCAAGCTGCCGGGCGCAACGGCCACGCGCCAGGACGCCGTCATCGAGCTCCACGGCCACGCCGGCCGCGCGCAGCGCTGCAACCACGGCATCGAAGTCCGCCTGCGTGCGGGTCTCCCAGCCCGAGGCCACGTAGCGGTCGCGCGCGCCCGGCTGGACCAGGAAGCGGAACTGCCGCTCGTCCATCTTGACGTGCAGGCCGCCGTCCGGGGCCGGTGCGGTCATCATGCCGAGCACGCCCTCGGCATAGGTCTTCCAACGCGCGAGGTCGGTGGTTTCGGTCACGACGTAGGCCAGCGCACTGATGAGGCTCATGGTGGGTATCTCGTCCAGGGGTTGCGGCCCGGGGGCCGGGGATGGATCCATTCTTGAAAGCCGGCCCGGCAGCGTCATCGTCCGAGGGGACTACGGCCGCCGGCGCTCCTTGCGCGAGGCCCGGCCGGCGCTGCCCTCGGCGCACTCACGCCGGCGACCAGGCCGGGTAGTCGGTGTAGCCGGCAGGGCCCGGCGTGTAGAGGGTGCGGCGGTCGAAGGCCGCCAGCGGCAGCCCGTCGCGCACGCGCTGCACCAGGTCCGGATTGGCGATGAAGTGGCGCGCGAAGGAGACCGCCGCCGTCTCGTGCCGCGCCAGCGCCTCCTCCGCGCCGCCCGGGTCGAAGCCGTCGTTGAGGATGAGACGGCTGCCGAAATGCCCGCGTGCCAGCGCGAAGGCATCGATGCCGCTCTCCGGCGCACGCATCACGTGCAGGTAGGCCAGGCCCAGCGTTGCCGCCTGGCGCATCAGCTCGGCATGCGACGCGGCCGGATCGTCGTCGCGGATGTCGTTGTAGGTGTTGCCCGGGCGCAGCCGCAGGCCCACGCGCCCCGGTCCGATCGCCTCGGCCATGGCCTGCAGGCACTCGAAGGCAAAACGCGCGCGGCGCGCCACCGTGCCGCCGTACTCGTCCTCGCGCCGGTTGCTGCCGCTGCTGAGGAACTGCATCGGCAGGTAGCCGCTGGTGCCGTGCAGCTCCACGCCGTCAAAACCCGCCTCGCGGGCGTTGATCGCCGCCTGCGCATGCTCGCGCACCACGGCCCGGACCTCCTGCGTGGTCAGCGCACGCGGCTCGTCGAAGGGTTGCATGCCGGCTGCGTCGGTCCACACCTCGCCGGCCGCGCGCAGCGCCGAGGGTGCGACGGTCGGGGTGCCCGCGGGCTTGATGTGGCGGCTGCCGATGCGCCCGCCGTGCATGATCTGCAGCACGATCAGGCCGCCGCGGGCATGCACGGCATCCGTCACGCGCCTCCAGCCGCCGATGTGGGCCGCAGTCTCGATGCCCGGCTGCCGGCAGTAGGCCTGTCCCGCGACACTGGGCCAAGTGCCCTCGGCCACGATGAGCCCGGCCTCGGCACGCTGCGCGTAGTGCTGCGCCATCAGCGGCCCCGGCGTGCCGTCGGGATCGGCGCGGTTGCGTGTCATCGGGGCCATCACGATGCGGTTGGCCAGGCGAAGCTCGCCCAGGACCAGCGGCTGCAGGAGGTGTAGCGACATTGAGCAGGCTCCAGGGTTTTCTTGCGCGCCGTGCCGGCGCGGCACGTCGTTCAGGCGGGCAGCTCCGGGGTCCAGGGCACGCCGTTGATGTGGCTGCCGCCGTCGGCGAACAGCGTGTTGCCGGTCAGGTAGCGGCAGTCGTCGCTGGCCAGGAACAGCGCCACGCTGCCGATGTCGTCTTCCGGATCGCCCATGCGGCCCATCGGGTTGAGCTTGAGCATGGCGGCGGCGCTGGCGGGCTGCGCCGCCGCGAAGCGGCCATAGGCCTCGGTGGCCGCGGCCGGGCACACGGCGTTGCAGCAGATGCCGTGCGCTGCCCATTCACGGGCGGCCGTGCGCGTGAGCGTGCGCAGTGCCTCCTTGGCCATGTTGTAGGCCAGGGAGTACGGGTGGGCGTTCACGCCGTTGAGCGAGCACATGTTGACCACCCGGCCCCAGCGGCGTTCGCGCATGCCGTCGAACACCTCCTGCATGGCCCACAGTGCCGCCTGCATCCCCACGCGCAGGCCGTGCTCGACGTCGCCGTCGCTCGCCTGCTCGACACGGGCCAGGCCCGAGCCGCCCCGGCGTTGCCCCCAGGCGTTGTTGACCAGGATGTCGACGCGGCCGAAGCGGGACTGCGCGGCCTGCACCATGGCGCCCACCTCGTGGCGCAGGGAAACGTCGGTCTGCACACCGGCCACGGCGATGCCGAATTCCTCGCGCAGCTCGTCCACGCACCGCTCCAGCGCTGCGGCATCGAGATCGGCCAGCACCAGCATCGCGCCCTCGCGCGCGAAGCGGCGGGACACGCCACGGCCGATGCCGGCCGCCGCGCCCGTGACCAGCGCCACGC
>JAEYPG010000568.1 GCA_023410975.1 Pseudomonadota bacterium | reverse complement strand
GTGGTGACGATGAACTCCCAGGTGCTCCTGCAATGGCTCTCGGGTCATGGGACCATGGCGGTGACCTTGTGTTACCCCGAGGACGCAAAGCCCGGATTCATCTCGGTGCTGTCGCCGCTTGGCAGTGCGCTGCTCGGTCAGCGGGTAGGAGCGTTGGTCCGATGGTGGCCGCCGGTTGGACGGGAGGTCCAGGCCAAGGTGCTGGCATTGCTGTTCCAGCCCGAGGCGAGCGGCGATTACAGCGCATGACATGGCAGGGCGGCTGCGCACTGGGACGAAAACTCCATCAATGTTGCGCTTGCATCGACCCTTGACATGCCGCGTATTTGTATTACGATGGAACAATGATTTCTCGCGCCCTCAACCCCATGCAGCCGGCCACGGCTGAACGAGCGACCTTCACGGCCGCCCGCTGGGGCATGCCTGCAGGCTTCGCCTGGACGGCGGCGCGACTCCTAGAGCCGGCCGCACATCTCTAAGCCCGGCGATCCCACTTCCTCTTCTTCGCGCAAACCATCGATCGCCGGGCCACAGTCCACGCGCTGTGACGCGCGCTTGCCTGCAGGCAAGCGCAGTGTCGGTTTTGCGACAGGAAGCCCCATGGAAGTCTCCACGTACGAGCAGCGTACGCTCACGGTCCTCGACCACACCCGGCTGCAAGAGCTGGTGCCGCACAACAGGCGGCTGCTGGATCCGCGCATTGCGGAACGCATTGAAGAGCTTCTCGACGAGGCTGATTTGCTGCCGTCGCAGGCCATTCCCCCCGACGTCGTGACGATGCGCTCACAAGTGCTCGTGCAGGACCTGGCCACCTCCGAGCAGTACACGCTGACGCTGGGCTATCCCAGCGATGCACAACCCGGCGAAGGCATCGTTTCGGTGCTGTCGCCGGTTGGCGCAAGCCTGCTCGGGCTGCGTCTGGGCTCGGTCGCGCGCTGGATGGCGCCCGATGGCCGGGAACACGCGGCACGAGTGATGGCGATTCACTTCCAGCCAGAGGCCAGCGGCAACTACACGATGTAGCGCCCAGCGTGCATTGAATGCACGCTCAACCAGCCAACGGTCCAGAGCCCGCGCAAGTTGCCCGCGGTCGGTCAGTGCTGCGCGCTCTGGTGGCCCACGCATGCCGGCTGCAGCTGCTGCACCGCCGGCTGTCACGCACGGAGTGTGCCGATGTTCCGCTCGATTCTGGTTGCTGTTGACTCGTCCCATGCCGCCCACAACGCTGTGCGCCGCGCGAGCCTTCTTGCCGCCCATTGCCAGGCCCGGCTGATCCTTTTGCAGGTGCTGGAGCCTACCCGACTCACGCTGCCGTACGGACTGTTCGCAGCGACGATCAAGGCTGACTCCCAGGTCACTCGGGCTCAGCTCACCCTGGGGCGCCTTGCGGCCGAGGTGGCACGCGAGCACGACATCCATGTCACCGTGGAGGTGCGGGTGGGCGATGCGCTTGAACACGTGTTCCAGCGGGCTCTTGAGGCCGACTTGCTGGTCATCGGCGCCAAGACCCGCAACCCCTTCCACGATTGCGTGTTTGGCACGCGGACACAGCGGCTGCTGCAGTTGTCCCGACAGCCGGTTCTCGTGGTCAAGGCGCCCGCCACCGTGGCGTATGCGCGGGTATTGGTGCCAACCGACTTCAGTGCCTGCGGTGAGGCGTCCTTGCGCCTGGCGCTGGGAGTGGTGCCGGGCGCGTCGGTGGCCGTATTCCACGCGTTGAGCACGCACCGGGAGGCGAAGATGCGTGCGGCCCATGTGCCCGCCGACGGCATCCTCCGATACGTCGCCAGCTCACGCGAGAAATGCCTGAGGCGGCTGGAGGCGATGGTTTCCCGCACGGGCACTCCGGGCGTTCAGTGCTCGGTCGGCCACGGCGACCCCTTGGTGTTGTGCCTGGAACGGCAGAAGGCCGTTGCTGCCGACCTGATCGTCATGGGCAAGGAAGGGCAGGGGCAGATCGTGGCTGGCAGCTCGCTGATGGGCAGCGTGGCCCGGGAGGTGGTGGCCAAGGCCCATTGCGACGTCCTTGCCATTCCACGCCTGGCATTGCCGCAGCTGGACGACGGGCTCTCGACGCAGCACCCGCCCCTGCCTAGCGACGCCCAGGCGGTACGCAACGAGAAGAGCTGGATTCGCCGCAGCGCCACGCCCATGGGCGCCGACTGCCACTGAACTGCCGTTCCACGCCTGTGGGCCGCGGCCTCGTGCTTCGCGCCGTTCAAGAGTTTTCATGCGCGAGCTGCATCGCGTATTGAAGGGATTTTTCATGGATATCAAATCCATATTGACCCTGACCGATTTCTCCATAGGGGCTGAATTTGCTATCGACCGGGCCGCAATGATTGCCGCCGATCAGGGTGCAACCCTGCAGTTGATGTATATGAGCGAATCGCCTCACCCGCGGCTCGCGGAGCGCTTGGCGCGTTTGTCCGAGCGCGGCCGCCAGATCGGTGCCCGACATGGCATTGAAGTAAGCGCCATGTTCCACGAGGCGAGGACGTTGAACAGCGTGATCGAAAAGACGCTTGGCGTCGATCTGCTGGTGTTTGACGGGTTCGACGACCGCAACGCCGGAAGCCGGATGCAGGGCGTCAGCCGTGAGCGCCTGATTCGCCACAGCTGTTGTCCTACGCTGATGGTGAAAAACGTTTTTCTGAAGCCCTACAGAAGAACGACCGTTGTGGCCGACTATTCATCGAAATCGAGAAAGCTTTTGCGCTATGCCTGCGATTTTGAAGTTGATTCCATGCTTGAGGTATTTTGTGCCTGGGGAACGGTGCAGCGCGGAAATGAAGGATATATTGAATCACGGGACGAAGAAATCGAGCGCTACTGCAGGCAGGGCAGGCGTCGCCATCACGCGCAATTACTGCAGGTCAAGGATGTGCTGAGTACACGGCGGAACCGGATCAGGTACTTTGCCGGGACTGAGGACCCTGTCAAGGGAATCCTGGTTCAAACCCAGTCCAGCGAGTCGGACCTGGTCATCATCGAGAGCAGCAAACCGTCCGTCTTGAGCAGCTTCGTCTCATGGGACCTGTCCCACCGCCTCGCCAGGGAGGTGCATTGCGACTTCCTCCAGCTGCCCTACGGTTACCTGTCGCGGGACCGGCAAGACCTTTCCAGCGAAAGCGAATGCTGAGGTCACGAAGCCGGCAGTCCGCGGGCCGAGCCGCGGACCACCAAATTGCATTTCCAGATTTTCACTGCTATGGATCTCACCAAAGACTTCATCAAAACCAAGCGTCCCTGCGCGGATGGTTTCCGCTGGTTCTTGCGCCACCATCAGCACGGCAGCGATTACCAGCCATTGCTGGACGCGCTTGTCGCCGATGGACGGGTCAATGATGCCTTGTGGCTGCTGGAACAGTTCGGGCCGACGGACGCCATACTGCGCGTGGACCAGATAGAAGCGGACGCTGTCGTCTTTGCCGGCACGTTGGACGTGCGCACGAGCATAGATGCCAGTTCGGTTGTACGGGCCGGGCGTTCAATAAGAGCTGGGGGTGGTATCCGTGCCGGTACACTCGTCGAAGCGGGAGAGGATATACAGGCTGCCGGGCCGATCTGGTGCGATGGCCACTTGAAAGCCGGCGAAGACATCAGGGCAGGCTGGGGGATTACTGCCCGAGGCCGAATTGTCTGCAATGGCCTCCTGCGTGCGGCCTGGGATCTTTTTTGCGAGGAAGATTTTCAGGTCGGCGGAAATGCCCATATTGGAGGCGACATGCTCGTGAATGGCGCCATCCATTGCGAAAAAGGCCTCAGGATCGGCGGGCATCTGACAGGCTTGAAAGACGTCAGATCGGTCAACGGCATTGAAACCGGCGCCGACTTGCGATGCCATGGACACCTGCACGCCGACTGGGGAATCAGGAGTGGCGGCTGCATCGTTGCCGCGGGCTCCATTTCAGCTGGTGAGAGCCTGCAGGCCGGCGGGGAAATCAGGGCTGGAAGCGGCTACGGGGTATATGCCGGCCTCGGTGTGCGGCGAGATGCCTGGGAGGCCAGCGCCCAGGTCAGGGCTCTGTCCAGGCCTGAGAACCTGATGAGCGGATGGTGGGCGGCCGACGCTTGTGCAGCCTGCCCATCAGGTGGACCGCGGTGAATGCCTGGGCAGGCATCAAGGCGACGCTCTCGGGGTGAGGTCGCTCGGGCGCAGCCTCCACGGGCTCAGCACCTTACAACCTCATCCCCCTACCGGCAGACTGACGAATCCCCGGTACAGCGGACTTTGCGTCCGGCTGCTGCGCCCGCGCAGCGCGAGATTCGGCCGCTTCCTGAGAAGCGTCCACAGCACCGTCTGCGTCTCCATCTGCGTCAGCGATGCGCCCAGGCACACGTGCGGCCCGGTGCCGAAGGACAGCGAGCCCGGGTTGGCCCGCGCCACGTCCAACCGCTCCGGCGCCTCGTGCCGTTCCGGGTCGCGGTTCGCCGCGCCGATGAGCGCGATCACCAGCTCGCCGCGGCGGATGCGCTGCCCGTGCAGCGTGAAGTCCCCCATCGCGCGGCGGCCCGACCACTGCACCGGCGTGTCATGCCGCAGCAGTTCGCGCACGGCGTTGGGCAGCAGCTCGGGCTGTTCGCGCAAGCGCTCCCACTGTTCCCGGTGTGACAGCAGCGCGTGCACCGCGTTGCCCAGCAGGTGGCGCGTGGTCTCGTAGCCGGCGAACAGCAGCATGGCGCACTGCGCCAGCAGCTCCGCACCGTCTTCCACCTCGCCGGTGGCCTGGGCGCGCAGCAGCAGGCTAACCAGGTCGTCGCCCGGTGCCTTGCGCCGGTGCGGCAGCAGCTCGCGCTCGAAGTAGCCCGCCAGCGCCACCACGCTGCGCTGCGCCGCGCGCACGTGCGCCTGCGTGGGGCTTACCGCGCCCAGGAAGGCGGCGATGTCCTCGCTCCACTGGGTGAAGTCGGCGTAGATCGAGGCGTCGACGTCCATCAGCCGCGCGATCACGCGCGCGGGCAGCGGACGCGCGACGGCTGTCATGAAGTCGAAGTCCTCGCCCGCCTCGTCCAGCAGCTCGTCCAGCAGCATCTGTGTCACGGGCTTGAGCGCGAGCATGCGGTCCGGGCGGAAGGCCGGCTGCAGCACCTTGCGCAGCCGCGTGTGGTCCGGCGCGTCCAGGAACGGCAGGCAACGCGTGAACAGCCGCTGCATGGGCGTGAGCTCGGCGCGGTCGTCGGCGCAGCGCATCACCCAGCCGCCGGTGCGCCGAGCCGACAGGCGCGGGTCGCGCAGCGCGGACTCCACGTCGGCGTGGCGCGTGAGCAGCCAGGCGCCGCCGAAGAACTCCTCGCTCCAGTGGATCGGCCCGGCCTCGCGCAAGGCGCGGTAGGCCGGATACGGGTCCTGCAGGAACGCCAGGTCGACGAAGGGCGCCACCGCCTCGCGCGGCGCCAGCAGCGCGCTCATTTCGCGACGGCGCCCGACACGTCCACGTGCGCCTGCACCTCGGGGCGCTGGCCCTGCGGCTTCAGCGCCAGGCGCTCGAAGAGCTTGCGGTCCTTCTCGGCCTGCGGGTTGGCCGTGGTCAGCAGCCGCTCGCCGTAGAAGATGGAGTTGGCGCCGGCCATGAAGCACAGCGCCTGCAGCGCCTCGTCCATCTCCTCGCGCCCGGCGGAGAGGCGAACCATGGTGGTGGGCATCGTGATGCGCGCCACGGCGATGGTGCGCACGAACTCGAAGGGGTCCAGCGGCTCGCTGTCGGCCAGCGGCGTGCCCGGCACGGGCACCAGGTTGTTGATGGGCACCGACTCCGGATAGGGCTCCAGGTTGGCCAGCTGCGCGATCAGCCCCGCGCGCTGCGTGCGCGTCTCGCCCATGCCCACGATGCCGCCGCAGCACACGTTGATGCCGGCGTCGCGCACGTTGGACAGCGTGTCCAGCCGGTCCTGGTAGGTGCGGGTGTGGATGATGTTTTGATAGTTGTCCGGCGAGGTGTCGAGGTTGTGGTTGTAGTAGTCCAGCCCCGCGTCCTTGAGCTGCGCCGCCTGCTCCTTGTCCAGCATGCCCAGCGTCATGCAGGTCTCCAGGCCCAGGCTGCGCACGCCGCGCACCATCTCGGTCACGCGCTCCATGTCGCGCTCCTTGGGGCTGCGCCAAGCCGCACCCATGCAGAACCGCGAGGCGCCCTGGTCCTTGGCGGCCTGCGCGGCGCCCATCACCTCGGCAATCGACATCAGCTTGGAGGCTTCCACGCCGGTGTCGAAGTGCGAGGACTGCGGGCAGTAGCCGCAGTCCTCGGCGCAGCCGCCGGTCTTGATCGACAGCAGCGTGGAGAGCTGCACCTCGCTGGGGTCGAAGTGCTCGCGGTGCACCTGCTGGGCCTTGAACATCAGCTCCATGAAGGGCAGCTCGTACAGCGCCTGCACCTCGGCCACGGACCAGCGGCCCGGCTTCTTCTCGACCGGAGCGGCAGGCACCGTGCGGCGCAGGGAGTCAACGGAAATGGTGGCAACGGTGCTCATGGCGTCCTTACTGCTCGGGAATGGGTTCTGAAGAAGGGGGTGGATTGTCACTCCAGGCCAAAAAGGCCCTGGAGGGCGGCGCCGTGCAGGTGCTGCGCGACGGCGGCCGGGTCGGGGTTGGCGAGGTGCGGCACCACGCCCAGGCAGGGCGTCTGGTGGCGGCGCGAAAGCTCGTGCCGCAGCGTCTCGACGTTGCGCTGCAGGTACGGCATGTCGGGGTCGATGAGGTTGCCCACCCAGCCCGCCAGGCGCAGCCCGCGCTGGGCCAGGCCGTCGGCGGTGAGGATGGCGTGGTTCAGGCAGCCCAGGCGCAGGCCGACCACCATCACCACAGGCAGGCCCAGCGCGCGCATGAGCTGCGTGCTGTCCCAGTCGGCGCCCAGCGGGATCACCAGCCCGCCAGCGCCCTCGGCCACGATGAAGTCCGCCCGCTGCGCCACCGCCTGCGCCCCGCGCAGCAGCGCCACGCGGTCGATGCTCACGCCGTCGATCTCGGCGGCGATGTGCGGCGCGCAGGCCGTGTGCAGCTGGCAGGGGCCGATCAGCGACGCGGGCAGCGGCACGCTGCCGGCGCGGCGCAACTGCTCCACGTCTTCGTTGAACAACCGGCCCTGGTCGTCGCGCTCCAGACCCGAGGCCACGGGCTTGTAGCCGGCGGCGCGGTGGCCGCGCTGGCCCAGCCAGTGCAGCAGCGCCGCGCTGACGTGGGACTTGCCTACGCCCGTGTCGGTGCCGGTGACGAAACAGCCGCGCAGGCCTTCGTGAACAACGCCGTTCATCTCGCTTCTCCCATCACTTGCGCCAGCGCCAGCAGCAGCTGCTCCACCTGCGCCGGCGTGTGGGCGGCGCTGAGCGTGATGCGCAGCCGCGCCGTGCCTACCGGCACCGTGGGCGGCCGGATCGCCGGCACGTACAGGCCGCGCCGGCGCAGCGCCGTGGACAGCTCAAGCGCGGTGTCGTTGTCGCCCACGACCAGCGGCTGGATCGCAGTGTGGCTCTCGCACAGCTTCCAGCCCGGCTGCACGTCCACCAGCGCCCGCAGCCCGGTGCGCAGCTGCTCGATCAGCCCCTGCAGCCGCGCGCGCCGCGCCCGGCCCTCGGGACTCTCGATCAGCTTCAGGCTCGCCAGCAGCGTGTGCGCCAGCGCCGGCGACGAGGCCGTGGTGTAGATGAAGGAACGCGCCTTCTGGATCAGCCACTCGATGACGGCCGGATGCGCCGCCACGAAGGCGCCCGACACGCCCGCGGCCTTGCCCAGCGTGCCCATGCAGATCAGCCGCTCGCTGCGCAGCCCGAAGTGCTCCACCGAGCCGTGGCCCGATTCGCCCAGCACGCCCAGGCCATGCGCGTCGTCCAGGATCAGCCAGGCATCGTGCGCCTCGGCCAGCTTCAGCAGCCCGGGCAGGTCGGCGATGTCGCCGTCCATGCTGAACACGGCGTCCGTCACGATCAGCTTGATCGGCGTGGTGCAGGCGGCGAGCTGCTGCGCCAGCACGTCCAGCCGCCCGTGCGCGTAGCGCTTGACCTCAGCCTCCGCCAGCCGCGCGCCGTCGATGAGCGAGGCGTGGTTGAGCCTGTCGCAGAAGAGGGTGGCGCTGCCGTCGCCCAGTGCCGTGGTCAGCGCCAGGTTGGCTTCGAAGCCGCTGCCCATCAGCAGCGCGCGCGCGTGCGGGATGTGCGGCGCGAACCAGCGCGCGACGAGCTGCTCGACCTGCGCGTGCGGACGCATGTGGCCGCTGACCAGGTGCGAGGCGCCGCTGCCGGTGCCCCAGCGCCGCGCGCCCTCGGCCATGGCCTCGATCAGCGCGGGGTGGTGCGCCAGGCCCAGGTAGTCGTTGCTGCAGAAGGCCAGCAGCGGCTCGCCGCCATGCTCGCCTTCGAAGGACTGCAGCGGCGCGCAGGGCGACTCGGCCGTGCGCAGGCGGCGGCGCAGCGCCGCGGCGTCGAGCTCAAGCAGTCGGCGGTTGATGTGTTCGATCAGCATCGGGGTGCTCCAGCACGTCCGTGAGCGTGGCCTGCACGCGCTGCGCCAGCCAGGCCGACAGCGCCTCGTCCAGCACGTAGGGCGGCATGAGGTACACGGTGCGGCCGATGGGTCGGATCAGCAGCTCCTGCCGCCGCCCCGCCAGGTGGAAGCGCTCGGCGAAGTTGCCGCCCGCATGCTCGGCGCGCACGTCGAAGGCCCAGATCATGCCCCGCTGCCGCGCATGTTCCACCCGGGGGTCGTTGAGCAGCGGCTGCAGCGCGCGCGTCAGCGCCTCGGCCTGCGCGGCATTGCGGCCCAGCACGTCCTCCTGGTCGAAGCGGTCGAGCACCGCCAGCGCGGCGCGGCAGGCGAGGGCGTTGCCGGTGTAGGAATGCGAGTGCAGGAAGCCGCGCGCCACGTCCTCGTCCAGGAAGGCCTGGTAGACGGCATCCGTGCTCAGCACCAGCGACAGCGGCAGAAAGCCGCCGCTGATGCCCTTGGACAGCGTGATGAAGTCCGGCCAGGCGGCGCGGCGCTCGGCGTCCGACGCGTCCTCGGGCAGTGCCTGCTCCCAGGCGAAGAAGGTCCCGGTGCGCCCGCAGCCCACCGCGATCTCGTCGGCGATCAGGTGCACGCCGAAGCGCGTGCACAGCGCGCGCAGCGCCCGCAGGTACGACGGGTCATGCATCGCCATGCCGGCGGCGCCCTGCACCAGCGGCTCGACGATGACGGCGGCGATGCGCTCGCCGCGCTCGCGCAGCAGCATCTCCACCTCGCGCACAGCGCGCGCCGCCACGTCGGCCGCGCTCTCGCCGGGCTGTACCTGGCGGGCGTCCGGCGACATCACCTGGTGCGCGCGCATGAGGAGCGGGTCGTAGGCGTCGCGGAACACCTGCACGTCCGTCACGGCCAGCGCGCCCAGCGTCTCGCCGTGGTAGCCCTGCTTGAGGCAGACGAACTCGCCCTTGTCGATGCGGCCCCGGTTGCGCCAGTGGTGGAAGCTCATCTTCAGCGCGATCTCGACGGCCGAGGCGCCGTCGCTGGCGAAGAAGGCATGGCCCAGCGCGCCGCCGGTGCGCGCCGCGAGCCGTTCGGCCAGCTCGACCGCCGGCGCGTGGGTGCAGCCGGCCAGCATCACGTGCGGCAGGGTGTCGAGCTGGTCCTTGAGGGCCGCGGCGATGCGGGCATCGGCGTGGCCGAAGAGGTTGACCCACCAGCTGCTGAGGGCGTCGAAGTAGCGGTGGCCCTCGGCGTCAAACAGCCAGGGACCCTGGCCGCGGACCATCGGCAGCGGCGGCACGGCGGTGGCCGCCCGCTGCATCTGCGTACAGGGGTGCCAGAGGCTCGCGAGGCTGCGGCGCTGCCACTCGGCGTTGGAGGTCATGGGTACTGCTTCCCTTCAAGAACAATCCAAAAGGCTCCCGAACCCTGTGGGCCGGTTCGGGCTGGGGTGTCGAAGCCTGGACGGGCGCCGGTGCCTTGGCGGACCCGCCCTTCG
The DNA here is from genome assembly GCA_023410975.1 of Pseudomonadota bacterium. Lineage (GTDB taxonomy): Bacteria > Pseudomonadota > Gammaproteobacteria > Burkholderiales > Burkholderiaceae_C > Azohydromonas. The sequence continues at coordinate 6,169 of JAEYPG010000568.1, read as the reverse complement.
GCACCCCAGGGTGGACGGGCCGTGGGGACCCGTCCGCCGCAGCCTGGATTGTCCTCAACCCAGGGCCTGCACCACTTCAGGCGGGGCCTGGACCAGCTCGATCAGCACGCCTTCGCCGCCCACCGGGAACTCGTCGTTGCCCTTGGGGTGGATGAAGCAGATGTCGTAGCCCGCGGCGCCCTTGCGGATGCCGCCCGGGGCGAAGCGCACGCCGTTGGCCGCCATCCACTCCACGGCCTTGGGCAGGTCGTCCACCCACAGGCCCACGTGGTTCAGCGGCGTGGCGTGCACGGCCGGCTTCTTCTGCGGGTCCAGCGGCTGCATCAGGTCCACCTCGACGGCGGTGGGCCCTTGCCCCAAGGCGCAGATGTCCTCGTCCACGTTCTCGCGCTCGGAGACGAAGGTGCTCTTGACCTGCAGGCCCAGCATGTCCACCCACAGCGACTTCAGCTTGGCCTTGTCGGGGCCGCCGATGGCGATCTGCTGGATGCCCAGGATGCGGAAGGGTTTGGCGCTGCTGCTCATCACTTGAACCTCAGGATGGGCTGGTCCACGGCCAGGCTCTCGCCCTTGCCGGCCAGCACGGCGTCCACCACGCCGTCCTGCGCCGCCACGAGGATGTTCTCCATCTTCATGGCTTCGATGATGGCCAGGCGCTCACCGGCCTGGACGCTCTGGCCCGGCTGCACCAGCAGGTCCGCCAGCAGGCCCGGCATGGGCGACAGCAGGAACTTGGAGGTGTCGGGCGGCGCCTTGTAGGGCATGAGCTTGGCCAGCTCGGCGTTGGCGGGCGACATCACCAGGGCTTCGATCACCAGGCCGTTGTGCGCCACGCGCAGCCACACGCCCTTGCGCTCGATCTGCGCGGTGAAGGGCTGGCCGTTGCAGGTGCCCGCGGCGCGGATGCTGCCGATGGCCCAGTCCTTGGCCAGCTCGTAGCGCTTGCCGCCCACTGTCACGGCCAGCACGCCGTTGGGCTTCACCGTCACGTTGCGATGCTGGTGCTTGCCCTGCTCGCCCTTGACGATGACGACGAACTCCTCGCCGATGCCCACGTTGTGGCCCTTGAGCTGGCCGCTGATGCCGGCCGAGCGCTCCAGGAAGCGGCGGTTGGCCGCGGCGGCCAGCGCCACCAGGAAGTCCGGGTCCTCGTGCGGCACGTCCGAGGCGTTGAAGCCCTTCGGGTAGTGCTCGGCGATGAAGCCGGTGTTGAAGTCGCCCGCGACGAACTTCGGGTGCGCCAGCAGCGCCGACTGGAACGGGATGTTGCTGGAGCAACCTCGGATGACGAAGCCGTTGAGGGCCTCGCGCATCTTGCGGATGGCGTCCATGCGGTCGGTCCCGTGCACGATGAGCTTGGCGATCATCGAGTCGTAGAACATCGGGATCTCGCCGCCTTCCTCCACGCCGGTGTCCACGCGCACGCCGCCGCCTTCGACGCCGGGCTGCGAGGCCACCAGGTTCTGCGCCGGGGGCTGGAAGCGCACCAGGCGGCCGGTGGAGGGCAGGAAGTTGCGGAACGGGTCTTCCGCGTTGATGCGGCACTCGATGGCCCAGCCGTCACGCTTGACGTCAGCCTGCGTGAAGCCCAGCTTCTCGCCGGCGGCCACGCGGATCATCTGCTCCACCAGGTCCAGGCCGGTGATGCACTCCGTCACGGGGTGCTCCACCTGCAGCCGGGTGTTCATCTCCAGGAAGTAGAAGCTCTGGTCCTTGCCGACCACGAACTCCACCGTGCCCGCGCTCTGGTACTTCACGGCCTTGGCCAGGGCCACGGCCTGCTCGCCCATGGCGCGGCGGGTCTCGTCGCTGATGAAGGGCGAGGGTGCTTCCTCGATCACCTTCTGGTGGCGGCGCTGGATGGAGCACTCGCGCTCGTGCAGGTAGATCACGTTGCCGTGGGCGTCGCCCAGCACCTGGATCTCGATGTGGCGCGGCTCCTCGACGAACTTCTCGATGAAGACGCGGTCGTCGCCGAAGCTGTTGCGGGCCTCGTTGCGGCACGACGTGAAGCCCTCGAAGGCCTCCTTGTCGTTGAAGGCCACGCGCAGGCCCTTGCCGCCGCCGCCGGCGCTGGCCTTGATCATCACCGGGTAGCCGATGTCCTTGGCGATGGCCACGGCCTGCTCGGGCGTCTCGATGGCGTCGTTCCAGCCCGGGATGGTGTTGACCTGGGCTTCCTTGGCCAGCTTCTTGGAGGCGATCTTGTCGCCCATCGCGGCGATGGAATAGTGCTTCGGGCCGATGAAGGCGATGCCTTCCTCCTCGACGCGGCGCGCGAAGTCCTCGTTCTCCGACAGGAAGCCGTAGCCCGGGTGCACGGCCTCGGCGCCGGTCTGCTTGCACGCGGCGATGATCTTGTCGGCCACGAGGTAGGACTCGCGCGAGGGCGCCGGGCCCAGCAGCACGCCTTCGTCGGCCAGCTGCACGTGCAGCGCGTCCTTGTCGGCCTCGGAATACACCGCCACGGTGGCGATGCCCATCTTCTTGGCCGCCTTGATGACGCGGCAGGCGATCTCGCCGCGGTTCGCGATCAGGATCTTCTTGAACATGACTCTTATCTCCTCAATTCCTGATCACAGCGGGATGTTGCCGTGCTTGCGCCACGGGTTGTCGAGCTGCTTGTCCTTGAGCATCACCAGCGAGCGGCAGATGCGCTTGCGCGTCTCGTGCGGCTGGATCACGTCGTCGATGAAGCCGCGCGCGCCGGCCACGAAGGGGTTGGCGAAGCGGGCCTTGTACTCGGCCTCCTTGGCCGCCAGCTTGGCCGGGTCGCCCTTCTCCTCGCGGAAGATGATCTCCACCGCGCCCTTGGCGCCCATCACCGCGATCTCGGCGTTGGGCCAGGCGAAGTTGACGTCGCCGCGCAGGTGCTTGGAGCTCATCACGTCGTAGGCGCCGCCGTAGGCCTTGCGGGTGATGACGGTGATCTTGGGCACCGTGCACTCGGCGTATGCGTACAGCAGCTTGGCGCCGTGCTTGATGATGCCGCCGTACTCCTGGGCGGTGCCGGGCATGAAGCCGGGCACGTCCACGAAGGTGACCACGGGGATGTTGAAGGCGTCGCAGAAGCGCACGAAGCGCGCGGCCTTGATGGAGCTCTTGATGTCCAGGCAGCCCGCGAGCACCTGCGGGTTGTTGGCGACGATGCCCACGCTCTGGCCGTCCATGCGTGCGAAACCCACCACGATGTTGGCGGCGTAGTCGGGCTGCAGCTCGAAGAAGTCGCCGTCGTCCACGACCTTGGTGATCAGCTCCTTGATGTCGTAGGGCTTGTTGGGGTTGTCGGGCACCAGCGTGTCGAGCGAGTAGTCCAGCCGGGTGGCGGAGTCGCCCGAGGGGCGCACCGGGGGCTTTTCCTTGTTGTTCAGCGGCAGGTAGTTGAAGAAGCGCCGCAGCATCAGGATGGCTTCGACGTCGTTCTCGAAGGCCAGGTCGCACACGCCGCTCTTGGTGGTGTGGGCCGAGGCGCCGCCGAGCTCCTCGGCGGTCACTTCCTCGTGCGTCACGGTCTTCACCACCTCGGGGCCGGTGACGAACATGTAGGAGCTGTCCTTCACCATGAAGATGAAGTCGGTCATGGCCGGCGAGTACACGGCGCCGCCGGCGCAGGGGCCCATGATCAGGCTGATCTGCGGGATCACGCCGGAGGCCATCACGTTGCGCTGGAACACGTCGGCATAGCCGCCCAGCGAGGCCACGCCTTCCTGGATGCGCGCGCCGCCGGAGTCGTTGAGGCCGATCACCGGGGCGCCGACCTTCATGGCCTGGTCCATGACCTTGCAGATCTTCTCGGCGTGGGCCTCGGACAGCGCGCCGCCGAAGACGGTGAAGTCCTGGCTGAACACGAACACCAGGCGGCCGTTGATCATGCCGTAGCCGGTGACGACGCCGTCGCCGGGGACCTTGTTGTCCGCCATGCCGAAATCGGTGCAGCGGTGCTCGACGAACATGTCCCACTCTTCGAAGGTGCCTTCGTCGAGCAGCATCTCCAGGCGCTCGCGCGCGGTGAGCTTGCCCTTGGCATGCTGGGCGTCGATGCGGCGCTGCCCGCCGCCCAGGCGCGCCTTGGCGCGCTTGTCTTCGAGCATCTGCTGGATGTCGTGCATGGGGTACCTCTCCTCGTACTTCGGCCTGACGGCGGCCGGTTGATTCAGTTGAACAGTTCCAGCAGCCGGCGCGCGGCCACCGAGGCGGCGACCTCGCCGGCGCGCACCTGTTGCGAGAGCACCGGCAGCGCGGCCTGCACGGCCGGGTGCTGACGGAAGCGTTGCTTGAGCCCGGCGTCGATGCGTTCCCACATCCACGCCTGGTCCTGGCTGTGGCGGCGTGCGGCGAAGCGGCCGTTGGCCGCCTGCAGCTCGCGGTAGCGGCTCACCGCGGCCCAGAACTCGGGCAGGCCCTGGGCCTTGAGTGCCGAGAGCTGCAGCACCTGCGGCTGCCACAGGGCCTGGTCATGCGCCGCATGGTGCGGGTCGCCGTGCTGGCCGAAGAGCCGCAAGGCGCTGGTGATCTGCGCCCGCGCCCGCGTGGCGGCGTGGACGTCGATGTCGGCCTTGTTGATGACCACCAGGTCCGCCAGCTCCATCACGCCCTTCTTGATGGCCTGCAGGTCGTCGCCGGCGTTGGGCAGCTGCAGCAGGACGAACATGTCGGTCATGTTCGCCACGGCGGTCTCGCTCTGGCCCACGCCCACGGTCTCGACGATGACGACGTCGTAGCCCGCGGCCTCGCACACCAGCAGCGACTCGCGCGTCTTCTCGGCCACGCCGCCGAGCGTGCCGCCCGAAGGGGAGGGGCGGATGTAGGCGCGCTCGTCGGCCGAGAGCTGCTCCATGCGGGTCTTGTCGCCCAGGATGGAGCCGCCGGAGACGCTGGAGGAGGGGTCCACCGCCAGCACCGCCACGCGGTGGCCCTGGTTGATCAGGAACAGGCCCAGCGCCTCGATGAAGGTGCTCTTACCCACGCCCGGCACGCCCGAGATGCCCAGGCGCAGCGACTTGCCGCTGTGCGGCAGCAGGGCGTTGAGCAGCTCGTCGGCGCGCGCGCGGTGGTCGGCGCGCGTCGATTCGAGCAGCGTGATGGTCTTGGCGATGGCACGGCGCTGCGCGGGGCCGGGCGGGCCCAGCACGGCATCGGCCAGGGCCTGGTTGGACAGGTTTCCGCTACGCCCTTCGTCAGGCTCAGGGCGAATGGGTGAGGTTTCGTTGGTGTCCACGAAAAAATTCCGTTCGGGCTGAGCTTGTCGAAGCCCATTGAGCGCCTGCCCTTCGACAGGCTCAGGGCGAACGGGTGACGTTTCTCTAGCGCCCACAGAAGAGTCCCGTTCAGGCTGAGCTTGTCGAAGCCCTTTGTGCGTATGCGCGAGGTCGCTGATTCGGTCCCAGTCTCCCACCACCAGAGCTTCTTTCTTGGCACGGGACCATCCCTTGATCTGTCTCTCTGCAGCAAGCGCCTCTTCCCGAGTTGCCATCTCTTGGGACCACACCACGCTCACCGGCCGCCGCTCGTGCGTGTAACCCGGGATTTCGCCTGCATGATGCTGGGCAATTCGGCGCTCCAACTCGTCGGTCTGTCCAACGTAATAGGAACCGTCTGCACAGCGCAGCATGTAGACAGCAAAGGGCTTCATTGAGGACAAAGGGGAGGCCAGACTGCACGTTCACCCTTCGACAAGCTCAGGGCGAACGGGTACGGCTACTCCAGAGAGTTTGGGGAGTGCTTTAGCGCTGCGCCGCCTTGATCTGCTCCAGCACGTCCTTGGCGCTGGCCGGGATCGGGGTGCCCGGGCCGTACACGCCCTTGACGCCGGCATCGAACAGGAAGCCGTAGTCCTGCTGCGGGATCACGCCGCCGACGAAGACGATGATGTCGTCCGCGCCCTGCTTGCGGAGCTCGGCGATGATCGCCGGCACCAGCGTCTTGTGGCCGGCGGCCAGCGTGGAGATGCCCACGGCGTGCACGTCGTTCTCGATCGCCTGGCGCGCGCACTCCTCGGGGGTCTGGAACAGCGGGCCCATGTCCACGTCGAAGCCCAGGTCGGCGAAGGCCGTGGCGACGACCTTGGCGCCGCGGTCGTGGCCGTCCTGGCCGAGCTTGGCGACCAGCACGCTGGGCTTGGCGCCCTGCGCCTTCGAGAACTGTTCGAGCCGGTCGACCAACGTGGCAT
>JAEYPG010000468.1 GCA_023410975.1 Pseudomonadota bacterium | reverse complement strand
GCCCAGCAGGGCGGCCAGCGCCGCGCCCAGGCCGCCCTGCAGCAGCTCGCGCCGCGAGGGGGTCAGCTCATGGATGGAGGGGTTCGAGGAGGCGTTGCTGTCTTCCAGCGGATGGCGCATGGCGGGAGGCTTGTACGAATCTCGGGAAGTCGCTGGACGAAACGTTTCCGTTCGCCCTGAGCCTGTCGAAGGGCAGGCGCTGGTACGCAGGCGCAACAAGGGGCTTCGGCAAGCTCAGCCCGAACGGGTTCTTTGGGTTCGGGCGCTGTGTGTTTCTTGGCTTGCTCAAACCGCCTGCTGCTCGATGCTGAAGCGCGCGCCGTCGTACTGGCCGAGCTTGTTCACCAGCACGGGCAGGCACTGCGCCAGGTCGTCGTGCAGCGTCCAGGGCGGGTTGATGACGAACATGCCGCTGCCGGTCATGCCGAAGCCGTCGGGCCCGGACTCGGCCACGCTCAAGCTGACGTTGAGCCAGCCCTTGGGCGCCGCGGCCGCCGCAGCGGTCAGCCGCTTGGGCAGCTGCGCCGCCTCCACCAGCTGCAGCTGCGGGTACCAGACCAGGATCACGCACTGCGCGAAGCGCTGCAGCGCGTCGCGCACCGCGTGCACCACCTTGCCGTAGTCGGTCTTGAGCTCGTAGGAGGGGTCGATCAGCAGCACGCCGCGGCGCGAGGGCGGGGGCAGCTCGCGGGTGATGGCGGCGAAGCCGTCGCTCATGTCCACCTGCGTGTGCGGCCGGGTGGCGAGGAAGGACTCCAGGATGCGGAAGTCGGTCGGGTGCAGCTCGTACAGGCGCAGCCGGTCCGTCTCGCGCAGCAGGCGCTGCGCGATGGCGGGCGAGCCGGGGTACTGCGTGAGCTTGCCGCCGTCGTTGAAGTCGCGCACCAGCTGCACGTAGTCGGCCAGCGGCCCGGGCAGGCCGGAGGCCTCGTTCCACAGCGGCCGGATGCCGGTCTCGTACTCGTCCTTCTTGTGGGCGTAGCGGCCCTGCAGCGAGTAGCCGCCGGCGCCGGCGTGGGTGTCGACCAGCGTGTAGGGCTTGTCCTTCTCGTTCATGTAGCGCAGCACCTGGGCGAGCACCAGGTGCTTGAGGACATCGGCGTGGTTGCCGGCGTGGAAGGCGTGTCGATAGGCAAGCATGCGCGGCACTGTAGCCGCTGGCCCCTGGGGCCTTGCGCCGGCAGGGACAGCGCACCGGCATTGATTCGCTTAGGCTGCGAACTTTTCTCGTTCAGTACACCCATTACAAATGCCCAGCCTGTTCGATCCCATCCGCATCGGTGACATCGCCCTGGACACCCGTGTCGTCATGGCGCCGCTGACGCGCAACCGCGCGCCCGGCCAGGTGCCCAATGCGCTGATGGTGGAGTACTACGCGCAGCGCGCCCAGCCGGCCACCGGCGCCGGGCTGATCGTCACCGAGGCCAGCCCCATCTGCGAGTTCGGCCACGGCTACCTCGACACCCCGGGCATCTACACGCCCGAGCAGGTCGCGGGCTGGAGGAAGGTGACGGACGCGGTGCACGCGCGCGGCGGGCGCATCGTGATCCAGCTCTGGCACGTGGGCCGCATCTCGCACGTCTCGCTGCTGCCGGGCGGGCAGCCGCCGGTGTCCTCCACCGCGCGCGCGGCCCAGACCAAGACCTACACCGCCAAGGGCTTCGAGCCCGTGAGCGCGCCGCGGGCGCTGGCCACCGCGGAGATCCCTGGCATCGTCGCGGCCTACCGGCATGCGGCGCGCTGCGCCATGGAGGCCGGTTTCGACGGGGTGGAGATCCACGCCGCCAACGGCTACCTGATCGAGCAGTTCCTGCGCGACAGCTGCAACGACCGCACCGACGAATACGGCGGCCCGATCGAGAACCGCACCCGGCTGCTGCGCGAGGTGGTGCAGGCGGTCACCGACGAGATCGGCGGCGGCCGCACCGGCCTGCGCCTGAGCCCGGTGACGCCGGCCAACGACATCGGCCAGGACAGCAACCCGCAGGCGCTGTTTGAAGCCGCGCTGGCGCAGCTGGCCCCGTACAACCTGGCTTTCGTGCACGTGGTGGAAGGCGCCACGGGCGGCGCGCGCGACGTGGCGCCCTTCGACTACGCCGCGCTGCGCCGCCAGACCCGGGCCGCCTGGATGGTCAACAACGGCTACGACCGCCGCATGGCCGTCGAGGTGGTCTCCAGCGGCGCGGCCGACCTGGTGGCCTTTGGGAAGCCCTTCATCGCCAACCCCGACCTGGGCCTGCGCCTGCAGCGCGGCGCGGCGCTGAACCCGCTGGACACCGCCACGCTCTACGGCGGCGGGGCGCGCGGCTACATCGACTACCCGACGCTGGCCGCCTGAGCACCATGGCGGCGGCTCGTGGGGTGCGCAGTCCCGGCACCTGGGGACGGGCGCTGCTGACACTGGCTCTGGCCACGGTGGCCGCGCTGCTGTGCGAGCGGCTGCGCGTGCCGCTGGCCTGGACGCTGGGGCCGCTGCTGGCCACGGCGCTGGCCTGCTCGGCAGGGGCGCGGCTGCGCGTCTCGCCCGTGCTGCGCAATGCCGGGCAATGGGCCATCGGCACCGCGCTGGGCCTGCACTTCACGCCGCTGGTGCTGCAGCAGCTGCCGCGCCTGGCGCCGGCGCTGCTGGCCGGCGTGCTGTGGGCATTGTTCATGGGCGCGCTGTTCTACCGGCTGCTGATGCGCATCGGCGCGCCGGACCGCGCCAGCGCCTTCTTCGCTGGTGCCATCGGCGGCGCCTCGGAGATGGCCGTGCTGGCCGAGCGCCACGGCGGACGCGTGGACCGCGTCGCTGCGGCGCATTCGCTGCGGGTGCTGATCGTGGTGGTGGCCGTGCCCTGGGGGCTGCAGGCGGCGGGCTTCCATCCGCTGGAGGCCCGTGCCGGGGCGTCGAAACTGCCGCTGCCGATGCTGGGGCTGCTGTGCACCGCGACGCTGGCCGGGGCGCTGGTGCTGCGTCGGCTGGGCACGCCCAACCCGTGGGTGCTGGGCTCGCTGCTGGTGGGGCTGGGCCTGGTGGGCAGCGGCCTGCTGCCCGAGGCGGTGCTGCCGCATGCCATGACCAACGCGGCGCAGCTGCTCATCGGGGTGTCGCTGGGCACCCGCTTCACGCCGGAGTTCCTGCACGCCGCGCCGCGCTGGCTGGGCACGGTGGCGGCGGGGACGCTGGCCATGCTGGGGGCCTCCGCCGGCTTCGCCTGGGTGCTGGCGTGGGCCGCGGGCCTGGCGCCGGCGGCCGTGCTGCTGGGCAACTCGCCCGGCGGCATGGCGGAGATGTGCATCACGGCCCAGGTACTGCAGCTGGGCGTGCCGCTGGTCACGGCCTTTCACGTGGTGCGCTACGTCGCCGTGCTGGTGTTGACAGGGCCGCTGTACCGCTGGGAGTCGCGGCGCCAGCAGCGGCGCGAGGCCCTGCGCTCGCTGCCCGCGGCCGGCCGCTGAAGGCGGTCGCTCAGCCGCGCCGGGCGCGGAAGAGGTCGGCGATGTTCACGTCGCGGGGGCCGGGGCGCAGGGTGAAACGGTCGCCGCTGCGCAGCGTGCCGCCGATGCGCACGCCCAGGTGAAAGCCGCACAGCGCCGACTGCCGCATCATCCGCGCCGCGTGCTTGAAGCCCAGGGCGGCGTCGAGCGCGGGGCCAGGCACGTGGGGCTCGCTCACCGCCAGCTCGCAGCCGCTGTCGAACACCAGCACGTCGCCCACGCAGGCCTGGGCTTCCACCAGGCCCTCCAGCGTCAGCGCTTCGCCCAGCGCGCCGTAGGGCAATGTTTCGCCCCATTCGGCCGCACGGGCCTGTGCGCGCAGCGTCTGCCACAGCGGGTAATGCTCGACGGGATAGGCGAACAGGGCGCAGGCGGGCGTGGCCGCGGGCGGTTCGCCCTCGATGCCGTAGCGCTCGACGCTGCGGGCGTCGGCCACGGGCTGGCGGCGCGGCGCGGGCGTGCCGTCGGGAGACAGGATCAGGGTGTTCAGGCTCAGGAGCTGCATCGCAAGAAGTCGGGTGCCGATGTCGGAATTGCATCACGGCATGTCGCTTGCCCGCTGCACCTTCCCCGGCGTGAAAGACCCCACGACTGTTCTCCGCTCATGCACCAAGCTTGCGCTATCCCAGGTCTTGGGCAGTTACCACGCCATTACACTGCCGCCACACTGCACGCCCGGCGGCTGGGATCACAAGGCCGTACCCGGGCGAAACCGCCTCTGCGATCCAGAGCGCTACGCACAGCCCGACGGTATTTGGCCTACCTTGCGACGAGGGCGAGGTTGACCCAATGCCGTCTTTCTCTCTTTAGATCGGAGTTCTCATGAACCAACCCGCCATGGAAGGCTTGCGCTTGAACGTTCCCGCTTATGTCCGTCACAACCGCTTGGTCGCCTGGGTCGCCGAGATCGCAGCCCTGACCGAAGCCCGTGACGTGTACTGGTGCGACGGCTCGCAGGAGGAGTACGACCGTCTGTGCCAACAGCTGGTGGATGGCGGCACCATGAAGCGCCTGAACCCGGCCAAGCGCGCCAACAGCTACCTGGCCTGCAGCGATCCGAGCGACGTGGCCCGTGTCGAGGACCGCACCTTCATCTGCTCCGAGACGGCAGAAGGCGCCGGCCCCACCAACAACTGGATGGCCCCGGCCGAGATGCGCGCCCTGCTGCAGACCGGCGAGAACGCGCTGTTCCGCGGCGCCATGCGCGGCCGCACGCTGTACGTGGTGCCCTTCTCCATGGGCCCGCTGGGCTCGCCCATCAGCCAGCTGGGCGTGGAGCTCTCCGACAGCCCCTACGTGGCCGTGAACATGCGCATCATGACCCGCATGGGCAAGCGCGTGCTGGAGCTGCTGGGCGAGGACGGCGAGTTCGTGCCCTGCGTGCACACCGTGGGCGCGCCGCTGGCCGAAGGCCAGAAGGACGTGCCGTGGCCCTGCAACAAGACCAAGTACATCGTCCACTACCCCGCCACGCGCGAGATCTGGTCCTACGGCTCGGGCTATGGCGGCAACGCGCTGCTGGGCAAGAAGTGCTTCGCGCTGCGCATCGCCTCCAACATGGGCCGCGACGAGGGCTGGCTGGCCGAGCACATGCTGGTGCTGGGCGTGACCGACCCGGCGGGCAAGAAGCACCACGTGGCCGCCGCCTTCCCCAGCGCCTGCGGCAAGACCAACTTCGCGATGCTGGTGCCGCCGGCGGGCTTCGAAGGCTGGAAGGTCACCACCATCGGTGACGACATCGCCTGGATCAAGCCCACCGCCGACGGCAAGCTGCGCGCGATCAACCCCGAGGCCGGCTACTTCGGCGTGGCTCCGGGCACCAACAGCAAGACCAACCCCAACTGCATGGACTCGCTGCAGCGCGACGTGATCTTCACGAACGTCGCCCTGACGGACGACGGCGACGTGTGGTGGGAAGGCATGACCGACGAGGCCCCGGCGCACCTGATCGACTGGCAGGGCCAGGACTGGACGCCGCAGATCGCCAAGGAAACCGGCCGCAAGGCCGCGCACCCGAACGCGCGCTTCACGGTGGCCGCCACCAACAACCCGGTGCTGGACCCCGAGTGGGACAACCCCGAGGGCGTGGTCATCGACGCCTTCATCTTCGGCGGCCGCCGCTCCACCACGGTGCCGCTGGTGACCGAGGCGCGCGACTGGGTCGAGGGCGTGTACATGGCCGCCACCATGGGCAGCGAGACCACCGCCGCCGCCGCCGGCCAGCAGGGCGTGGTGCGCCGCGACCCGTTCGCGATGCTGCCCTTCGCCGGCTACCACATGGGCGCCTACTTCAAGCACTGGCTGAACCTGGGCGCCAAGCTGCAGGAGCAGGGCGCGAAGCTGCCGGGCATCTTCTGCGTCAACTGGTTCCGCAAGGGCGCCGACGGCAAGTTCACCTGGCCCGGCTACGGCGAGAACATGCGCGTGCTGCAGTGGATCCTGGGCCGCGTCGAAGGCACCGCGCCCAAGGGCGAGGAGCACCTGTTCGGCACCACGCCGCGCTACGAGGACCTGAACTGGACCGGCCTGGACTTCTCGGCCGAGCAGTTCAAGAGCGTCACCAGCATCGACCGCGAGGCCTGGCTGCACGAGGTCAAGCTGCACGACGAGCTGTTCGAGCTGCTCAAGAGCCACCTGCCCGCCGAGTTGGCCGAAGCCAAGGCCCGCCTGGAGAAGCACCTGACGGCCTGACGCCCGTCAGCGCCGCTGCGTGAAGGCCCGCCCCGCGCGGGCCTTTTCTTTTCATGGCGCCGGCCCTGCCTCGGGGCGGGCCGGCGCCATGGCCGACAATTCCGCCCATGAAACAAGACCTGACCGACCAGGAGCTCGCCGAGCTCGACGACCTCCTCGCCGCCACGCCCGCGCCGCTGCAGCCGCTGGACATCGTGATGCTCGACGGCTACCTCTGCGGCGTGCTGGTGCAGCCCGAGTTGCTGGACGAGTCGCGCTGGATGCCGCCGATCTTCGACGTCGAGCAGCGCCCGCTGCCCGAGGACGCCGACGCCCAGTGGCTGGAGCGCTGCCGGGCGCTCATCCGCCGCCGCTACGAGGCGCTCAACCGCGCCCTGGCCGAGGACGGCGGCTTCGATCCCGTGCTGCTCGATGCCGAGTCGGACGGCGAGAGCGAGAAGGGCGCCGAGGCCGAGCCCGAGGTGCCGCTGAGCGAGTACGAGCAGCAGGCCATCGACGACGCCAAGGCGCTGCAGGAATCTCTGCCCGAGGCCTCGCGCCCGCTCATGCCCTGGGTGGCCGGCTTCGAGCACGCGGTGCACAGCTTCCCGGGGCTGCTGGACTCCTCGGACGAGGCCGTGGACCTGACGCTGGCGCGCATCTTCCGCCACCTGCCGGTGCAGACCGACGAGGACCGCGAGATGCTGGCCACGATGGACCAGGAGCTGCCGCTGGCCGACGTGGACGAGGCCGTGGACGACCTGATCATGGCCGTGGCCGAGCTGTGGGACCTGACCTCCGACCGGCGCTACGCCGTGCAGCAGGTGCGCCGCGACACGCCCAAGGTCGGCCGCAACGACCCCTGCCCCTGCGGCAGCGGCAAGAAGTTCAAGCAGTGCCACGGCAAGGACTGAGCTGAATACATGCGCCTGCAGCTGCTGTCGGACCTGCATCTCGAAACCGAGAGCTTCACGCCCGAACCCGCGCCGGGCGCGGAGCTGCTGGTGCTGGCCGGCGACATCGACAGCCGCTGGAAGGGGCTGGAGCTGTTCGCCCACTGGCCGGTGCCGGTGCTGTTCGTGGCCGGCAACCACGAGTTCGACCGCCGCGACATGGATGAGGCCTGGGCCGCGCTGCGCGCGCGCTGTGCCGAGCTGAACTTTCGGCTGCTGGAGCGCGAGCGCCTGGTCTGGACTGCGGCCGACGGGCGGCGCGTGCGCTTCGTGGGCACGGTGCGCTGGAGCGACTTCGAGGTCTTCGGCGCCGCGCAGCGCGTCAAGGCGCAGCGCGCGGGCAGCTACTTCGCGCGGGTGCAGCAGTCCACCCGCGGCGGCACGCTCTTCGACGCCGCGGCGGTGCGCGAGGAAGGGCTGCTGTGCCGGCAATGGCTGGAGCGGGAGCTGGCCGAGCCGGCGCAGGAGCGCTGGGACGCCACGGTGGTGGTGACGCACTTCGCCCCCAGCCTGCGCAGCGCCGACCCGCGCTACGGCCGCCAGGCCAGCACCGCCAGCTTCTGCAACGCCGACGACGACCTCTTCCCCGGCGTGGACCTGTGGCTGCACGGCCACGTGCACCGCCGCCACGACTACGTCGTCGAGCACCCGGACGGCCGCCGCACGCGCGTGGTGTGCCAGGCGCGCGGCGCCGCCGACAAGGGCGAGCCCGAAGGCTTCGAGCCGCTGCGCCTGATCGAACTCTGAGGATCGGCCGTCTTGATGTTGGACAAGGGCGGCCGGAGGGCGCGTGCGAAACTTCACATCTCTCAGCAACAAACTGGAAGGTTCACCCCATGAAAATCCTCGTTCCCGTAGACGGCAGCCCCTACACCAAGCACATGCTGGCTTACCTGGCGGAGCACGAGGAATGGCTCTCCGGCGCACACCAGTACACCCTGCTGCACGTGGTGCCCGCGGTGCCGCCGCGCGCCGCCGCTGCGCTGGACAAGGACGTGGTCAAGTCCTACTACGAGAGCGAAGCCGAGAAGGTGTTCAAGCCCATCCGCACCTTCTTCAAGAACAAGGGCGTCGAGATCGACTACGTGAGCAAGGTGGGCCACGCCGCCGACCACATCGCCGGCCTCGCCGACAAGGGCAAGTACGACCTGCTCATCATGGGCTCGCACGGCCACAGCGCTCTGGGCAACCTGGTGATGGGCTCCGTGGCCACCAAGGTCATGGCGCACTGCAAGACCCCGGTGCTGCTGGTGCGCTGAGCACCCGCTGTCCGCGCAGGGCTCCGCCTCCATAGCGATCCTGCGCAGCGCGTGAATGCCGGCTCTGCGCCGGCATTGTTGTTTGTGCGGCTTAGCGCTCCAGCACCTGCCGCGCATGCGCCTCCAGCGCCTGGCCGATGCGGTCCAGCAGCGGCGGGGTGCCTTGCGAGCCCTCCAGTGCCCACTGGTGCCAGTACAGCGCCACCGGCACCCGCAGCGCCGGTCGCAGCTCCAGCAGCTCGCCGCTGTCCAGCGCCGCGCGCGCCTGCAGCAGCGGCAGCACGCCGATGCCCCATCCCATCAGCGCCGCGCGCATGTAGGGCTCGCTGGCCGGCACGTGTCGCTCCAGCAGCCGCGGCGCGCGCAGGCCCAGCGCCAGCTCCACCCAGCGCGTCGGCATGGCGTCCTTGCGGTTGAACACCAGGAAGGGCAACTGCGCGAAGTTGCCTTCGTGCAGGCCTTGCGGCAGGTACCGGCGCACGAACTCCGGGCTGGCCACGGCGCTGTAGGGCATCAGGCCCAGCGGGCGCACGCTGCAGCCGCGCAGCGGTTCGCTCAGCGCGCTCACGCAGCCCAGCACCGAGCCGTCGCGCAGCCACTCGTGCGTGAAGTCCTGGTCGTCCACCACCAGCTCCAGCGCCAGGGAGGGGTCCTGCCGCACCAGGGGGGCCAGCGCCGGCAGCACCCAGGTCGCCAGGCTGTCGGCATTGATCGCGATGGGCACTTTCAGCTGTGGCAGCGGCAGGCCCAGCTCGGCCGATGCGTCCACGCGCAAGGCCTGCCATTGGCGCGCCAGCCGCAGCAGCACGCGCCCGGCCGGCGTCAGGCGCAGCGGGCGGGCGCGCACCACCAGCGGCCGGCCCAGCTGCGCCTCCAGTGCCCGCAACCGCTGCGACACCGCCGACTGCGTGACGGCCAGGCGCTGCGCTGCGCGCTCGAAACTGCCTTCGTCCGCCAGCGCCGCCAGACAGTCAAGCGCGGCCGTGTCCAGGTCTTTCATAAGCAATTCTGATGAAGTTGCACATTTATTAAATGTTATTCATGTGGCGAACGCGGCTGAACACAATCGAGCCCATGTTTTCCGACACTTCCTCCGCTTTCATTCAGGGCTGGGCCGCCATGGCGGGCCTGATCGTCGCCATCGGCGCGCAGAACGCTTTTGTCTTGCGCCAAGGCCTGCTGCGCACGCACGTGGCGCCCGTAGTGGCGCTGTGCGCGGTCTCGGATGCGCTGCTGGTGTTCGCGGGCGTGTTCGGCCTGGGCCAGATGCTGCAGGCCGCACCGGCGCTGATGGCGCCGCTGCGCTGGGCCGGCGCCGCCTACCTGCTGTGGTTCGGCGCCCAGGCGGCGCGCCGGGCGTGGACCGGTACCAGCGCCCTGGCCGCGGGCGGCGCGACGCAGGGCCGGGCCGCCGTGCTGCTGACCACGGCGGCGCTGACCTGGCTCAACCCGCACG
>JAEYPG010000343.1 GCA_023410975.1 Pseudomonadota bacterium | reverse complement strand
CCCGCCGGCCCGCCGCATCGCCCGGGCTTGCCGCCGCAGCCACCTGCGCTGCCGTAGGCTCCCCGGCCGCCATGGCGCCCGGCGCCCCGCGGCGGCGGGCCAGGTGGTGCAGCAGCTTGGTGACCAGCGCGTCAAGCTGGATGGGCTTGGCGATGAAATCGTCCATGCCCGCCTCCAGCGTGGCCTGGCGCTGCTGCGGCAGCACGCCGGCACTCACCGCGATCACGGGCAGGTGCGCCAGCGCCGGGTCGGCACGGATGCGGCGCACCGCCTCCAACCCGTCCATGACCGGCATCTGCACGTCCAGGAACACGCCGTCGAAGCCCCCCGGGCCGGCCGCGGCGCCCAGCATCCGCAGCGCCTCCAGCCCGTCCCCGGCGCTCTCGCAGTGCGCACCTTCAAGCGCCAGCATCCGGCTGGCCAACTCGCAGTTGAGCAGCACGTCGTCCACCACCAGCAGCCGCAACCCGGCCAGGCGCGGCAGCCTGTGCAGCGCTTCAGCCATCGCGCAGCACCGTCACCCGTGCATGCTCTGCCACGAATAAGCTCGCGCCGGAAACTTGCAGGGAATACCTGGGGTACCCGTGGTTATACTGTTCAGTTGAAGTCATATCCGTTGGACCATTCCATCGGTTGCGATGGCCGGCAGAAATTTTTCTGATGGCAGAAATTGAACAAAATTCATGACCATGATCAGCAGTCCGTCCATCCTGCTCATCGATGACGACCCCAAGCAAATTCAATCGCTGGCTGCCATTTTGCGGCAGCATGATTACCGGGTTTTTGCCGCACTGGACGGGCGCGACGGGCTCGCCAAGGCCGCTGCCAAGCCGCCAGACCTGATTCTGGTGGATCTGTACATGCCCGACATCGACGGGCAAGCGACGATTAGACTCTTCAAGGCCCATCCCACACTGCAGCATATTCCCTTGATCTGCCTCACAGTGTCGCATCAAATCGACGACAAATTAAGCGCCTTCGAGGCCGGCGCCGTGGATTACATCACCAAGCCATTCGACCCGGCCGAAGTCATTGCCCGGGTGCGGGTGCATTTGCGGTTGCACCAGTCCGGCAGCCCGCGCGCCGAGCCCGTGCGCCGCGTTCCGGAAATACCGCCGGTGGCCGACGGTACGCAGCAGTGGGTCGAACAGCTGGTGAGCCAGGCCCAGGCCATATTGTTGCGTGAAATGTCCAATCCGCCCTCGCTCAGTGATCTGGCACACCGTATCGGCACCACGCAGCGGCATTTGAGCCATGAATTCCGGCGCTTGGTCGGCACGGCGGTTTATGCCTGGCTGCGCGAGGAGCGCCACCGCGAGGCGTGCTTCAGGCTGCTGCACACCAGCCAGCAGCTCAACCAGATTGGCCAGCACATCGGCTACCAGTCGGCCGCCGCCTTCACCAATGCCTTCCGCGCACGCTTCGGCATGACGCCCAGCGACTACCGCCGCGCCGCCGGGGTGCGGGTGGAAGAAGAGGAATAAGGCCCATCGGCGGCGGATTCGGCCCGTATTGAACGGGCCATTGCCGTCAGCATTGCGTCAGTTTCCGTGCCGGGAACGGGGAGCGGGCGCGGAATATTTCACGATTCTTCCGTCCGCATGCCCGGGCCGGGCCGCGGGTGGCGCACTATGCTGAATTTTCACGGTCCAAGATTCACGGGCCGTCGTGTTCACTCACGTATTTGTGAATCCACGGCAGCCGCGCGTGCGCGGGGCTGACGGCCTCGATGAAATCATCCGCCGCTTCCCCGTCCGCTGATCGAAGTTCGATGGCGCTGCAGAAGGTGCGGCAATGGGTATTGCTCCTGGTGCCGGGCCTGTTGCTGCTGGGCGTGCAGGGCTGGAATCCGGCGTGGTTCCATGTCCTGGCGGACCTGCTGCCGCTGGTGCTGGGCGGCGCGATGTTTCTGGTTGCCAGCCAGGTTTTCGGCCTCACGCGCCATGCTTTCGTTCTGTGCGTGGCGTCGGGATTTTTCTGGGCGTCAGTGCTGGATATCCTGCATCTCGTTCTTCAGGAACGGATACTGGACCTTGGCGAATTTCCGCCCGATGCGCCCCTGCAATTGTGGCTGGGTGCCCGGCTGCTGCAGGCGCTGGCGCTGATGCTGGCGCCTTTTTGCGCCGAAAAATCCTCCATCGAACGGGCAGGTTTTTTATTTCCGGGCCTGGGCGCCATATTGATGGTGGCATTGGTGCGTGCCGACGCATTAGGGCCGATATTCGTTGCGGGCGTATATTTTTCGCCGCTCAAAATCGTGTGCGAATGGCTGCTGGTGGGGTTTTTCGCCGGCGCCGCCGTGTTGATTTACCAGCGGCGCCGTCTGCTCGGCGCGGCGCTCCACCGCACGATGCTGGCCATCGTGCTGCTGCTGGCGCTGGGGGAGCTGAGCCATTCGACGCCTGGGGCGCCAGAGAGCCTCTTCAGCGTCGTCGCGCACCTGTTCAAGCTATGGAGCTTTTGCCTGCTGCTGGGCGTGGTGCACGAGCACCTGTTGCTGCAGCCGCAGCGGCGGCTGCGGCAGCGGGCGCAACTGCTGGACGACATCACTTCCCAGGTGCCGGGGCTGGCGTGGCAGCTGCGGCGCCAGCCCTCGGGCCGGCTGCGCTTCACCTTCGCCAGCACGGGCACGGCGGAGATCTTCGAGCTCACCTCGCAGGAGCTGCTGGACGACGCCGGGCTGGGCCTCTCGCGCATCGTGCCCAAGGACCGCGAGCAGCTGCTGGCGGCCATCAAGCGCTCCCACCAGACGCTCACGCCCTGGAAGGCGGAGTGGCAGGCCGTGCTCCCCCGCAAGGGGCGGCGCTGGCACCGCGCCGAGTCTTCGATGCCCGTGGCCGAAGCCGGCGGCAGCTGCCTGTGGGTGGGGTACATCCAGGACATCACCGAGGAAAGGCTGGTGGACCTGGAGCTGGCGCGGCACCGCGACCACCTCGCCGCGCTGGTGCAGGAACGCACCGAGGCGCTGCACCAGGCCATGCTGCAGGCCGAGCAGGCGGCGCGCTCGCGCACGGAGTTCCTCTCCAACATGAGCCACGAGATCCGCACGCCGCTCAACGCCATCCTGGGCGTGTCGCAGATCGCGCTGCGCGAGGCGCAGGCCGTGCCGGCGCGGCCGTGGCTGCGCCAGATCCACGAGTCCGGGCGGCTGCTGCTGACGCTGGTCAACGACATCCTGGACATGGCCAAGGTCGAGGCCGGGCGGCTGGAGCTGGAGTCGCGCCCGGTGCGGCTGTCCACCGTCGTGCAGCGCGCGATGCGGCTCATGGCGCCGCGCGCGCAGCAGCAGCGGCTGGACTTCAACGTGGAGTGCGGCCCGGACCTGCCCGAGGCGGTGCTGGTCGACGAGACGCGGCTGACGCAGGTGCTGGTCAACCTGCTGGGCAACGCCATCAAGTTCACCGAGCACGGCAGCGTGCGGCTGAGCGTCTCGCGGCTGCCCGTGCCCGGGCGCGCCTGGCTGATGTTCGCGGTACGCGACACCGGCATCGGCATGAGCCCGGAGCAGGTGGGGCAGCTGTTCCAGCCCTTCGTGCAGGCCGATGCCTCCACCACGCGCCGCTTCGGCGGCACGGGCCTGGGCCTGTCCATCGCCAAGCGCATCGTGGACCTGATGGGCGGCAGCATCGAGGTCTCCAGCCAGAGCGGCCGCGGTTCGTGCTTCACGCTGCGCATTCCCTTCGACGAGGCCAGCGCACCGGCCGAGGAGCACACCGGGCTCGCGGGCCTCGCCGCCCAGGGCCAGCGGCTGCAGGGGCTGCGCATCCTGGCCGCGGAGGACGACGCCGTGAACCAGTGGGTGCTGCGCGAGCTGCTGGAGCAGGAGGGCGCGAGCTGCCGCATGACCGACAACGGCCTGGAGGCGCTGACGGTGCTGGAGACGGGCGAGGCGTTCGACCTGTTTCTTACCGACGTGCAGATGCCCGGCCTCAACGGCTACGACACCGCGCGGCGCTGCCGCGCGTTGCGACCGGCCTTGCCCATCGTGGGCCTCACCGCCTACGCGCTGCCGCAGGAGCGGCGGCGCTGCCTGGAGGCCGGCATGGACGACCACATCACCAAGCCGGTGGACATGGATCAGCTGTGCACGGTGATCCTGAAGCTGGCGGGTGGCGTGTCCACGGCCGCCGCGCCGCGCGCCGCCGACGGCACGGCCACCGCGGCGC
>JAEYPG010000294.1 GCA_023410975.1 Pseudomonadota bacterium | reverse complement strand
GCCGCCGGCCGTCCCGGCCACGCCGCCCGCAGCCAAGTCCACCCGCGATCCCGCGGCCATCCTCTCCGGCAGCGACAGCGCCACGCCCCCGTCGGTCACGAATCCGCCGCCTTCGACCACGACGCGGTCCACCCGCGCCGAGGCTGATGCGTTCACGTACTTCGTGCAGGTGGGTGCCTTCTCGCGCGTGGAAGACGCCGAGCAGCAGCGCGCGCGGCTGGCGATGCTGGGCTACACGGCCCGCGTCACCGAGCGCGAGCAGAGCGGCCGGACCGTCTACCGCGTGCGGCTGGGGCCCTTCGAGCGCAAGGAAGAGGCCGAGATGACGCAGGACCGCCTGCGCGGCAGCACCATCGAATCGGCCCTGGTGCGCGTGGAGCGTTGAGCGCCCGGAGACAAGACTTCCAGGCCCTGGCGGGCCGCCTCCCCCGCCGCGGCTTTTGACCCGAGGAACCGGAACACATGAAACGTCGCGAATTCACCTGCGCCCTGGCCGCCGCCGGGCTGGCCCTGGGCGCTTCCCCCGCCGCTCAGGCCCAGGCCGGCTTCACCGAGGGCAAGGACTACGTGAAGCTGGGCACCCCGGTCCCCACGTCCTCGCCGGGCAAGATCGAGGTCGTCGAGTTCTTCTGGTACGGCTGCCCGCACTGCAACGCCTTCGAGCCCCAACTCGATGCCTGGAGCAAGAAGGTGCCCGCCGATGTGGCCTTCCGCCGCGTTCCCGTGGCTTTCACGGCCCTGCACGAGACGCATGCGCGCGTGTTCTACGCGCTGGAAGCCATGGGGCAGGTCGAGGCGATGCACCGCAAGGTGTTCGCCGCCATCCACCAGCAGCGCAAGCGACTGGACAAGGAGGCCGACATCGTCGCCTTCATGGCCGAGAACGGCGTGGATGGAGCCAAGTTCACCGAGGCCTTCAAGTCCTTCGGCGTGGCCACCAAGGTGCGCCAGGCCAAGTCGCTGTCCGAGGCCTACAAGATCGACGGCGTGCCCTCCATGGGCATCCAGGGCCGCTTCTTCACCTCCGGCTCGCTGGCCGGCTCCAACGAGCGCGCGCTGGCCACCACCGAATACCTGATCGGCGTCGTGCGCAAGAGCGGCTGATGACGCCGGCGCACCGGCCGTGACAATTCACCGGGCCGGTGCCTTTCCCGAGCAGGCTGCGCGCCAGCGGCGCGCAGGGCACGAACTGTGGCTAGAATGATCTGCAAGTTTCGTGCCCTTATGAGCCCATACCGCCTCCGAACCCTATGCATGAGCGCCGCGCTGGCCCTGGCCGGCGGCGCCGTCCAGGCCGACCAGGCCGACCGCAGCCAGCCGCTGGTGATCGAGGCCAACAAGCCCGGCACGGTGGACATGCTCAAGCAGGTCGTTGTCTTCAACGGCAACGTGCTGGTGACGCAAGGCACCATGCGCATCAAGGCCGAGCACATGGAGCTGCGCGAGGTAGGCGAGGGCCACCGCACCGCCACGGCGCTGGGCGTGCCGGGAACGCAGGCCACCTTCCGCCAGAAGCGCGAGGGCCTGGACGAGTACATCGAGGGCACGGCCGACCGCATCGACTACGACAGCCGCAGCGACCTGCTCAAGCTCACCGGCAACGCCCACGTGCGGCGCCTGCGCGGCAGCAGCGTGGCCGACGAGATCACCGGCGAGCTCATCACCTACGACAACCGTGCCGAGCTCTTCAGCGTGGCCGGCAACAACGCCTCGGGCGGCCGCGTGCGCGCCGTGCTCACGCCTCCGCCGCCGGCCGCCTCCGGCGCCTCGCGCTGATGAGCGCCACCCTGAACACCCTTCCGGACACGCAGTCGGGCCCGGCCAGCCGGCTCGAAGCCGAGGGCCTGCAAAAGCGCTACGGGCCGCGCCAGGTGGTCAAGGAAGTGCACCTGGCCGTGGGCGCGGGCGAGGTGGTGGGGCTGCTGGGCCCCAACGGCGCGGGCAAGACCACGACCTTCTACATGGTGGTGGGCCTGGTGCGCGCGGATGCCGGGCGCATCCTCATTGACGGGCAGGAGGTGCAGCAGCGCCCCATCCACCAGCGCTCGCGGCTGGGGCTGTCGTATTTGCCGCAGGAGGCCTCGATCTTCCGCAAGCTCACGGTCGAGGAGAACGTGCGCGCGGTGCTGGAGCTGCAGCTCGACGCGCAGGGCCGGCCGCTCAAGGCCCAGGCCATCTCCACCATGCTGGAGGAACTGCTGTCGGAGCTGGGCATCGAGAAGCTGCGCCACAGTCCGGCGCCGGCCCTGTCCGGCGGCGAGCGCCGCCGCGTGGAGATCGCCCGCGCGCTGGCCACGCAGCCGCGCTTCATCCTGCTGGACGAGCCCTTCGCGGGCGTGGACCCGATCGCCGTGATCGAGATCCAGCGAATCATCGGGTTCCTCAAGGCACGCGGCATCGGCGTGCTGATCACGGACCACAACGTGCGCGAGACGCTGGGCATCTGCGACCGCGCCTACATCATCAGCGAGGGCCGCGTGCTGGCCGAAGGCACGCCGATGGAGATCGTCGAGAACGCCGACGTGCGCAAGGTCTACCTCGGCGAGCACTTCCGAATGTGAATGAACTGAAGTTGGGGAAGTCATGAAACCGTCCTTGCAAGTCCGGCTGTCGCAGCACCTGGCGCTGACGCCGCAGTTGCAGCAGTCGATCCGGCTGCTGCAGCTCTCGACGCTGGAACTGCACCAGGAAGTCGAGCAGATGCTCGAACAGAACCCGTTCCTGGAAGCCGACGAGGACGGCGTCCCCACCTACGAACAGAGCCTGGACCGCGCCGCCGCGCCCGAGCGCACCAGCAGCGAGAGCACCGAGCGCGACGACACCGACGGCCGCGACGACACCGACGTGAGCGGCGTGGACAGCGCCGAGTTCGGCGCCACCGAGCGCGAGGACTGGGAAAACGGCACCGAGCGCGACGACTTCGACGGCATCCGCGAGACCCCTAGCGCCGGCGCCGGCGGCGACGAGGACTTCGAGCCCCAGGAGCGCGGCAGCGGCGGCATCTCGCTGCAGGAGCACCTGCGCACGCAGCTGCTGGGCATGCGGCTGTCGCCGGAGGACGCCGCCGCGGTGCACGTGCTCATCGAGTCGCTCAACGACGACGGCTACCTGGCCGACCCGCTGGAGGAGATCGCCGCGCAGCTCATGCCCGGCGAGGGCGAGGAGATCGAGGAGGCGCGCGAGGACCTGCTGGGCCGGCTGCGCTGCGCGCTGCGCTGGCTCCAGAGCATGGAGCCCACCGGCGTGGGCGCGCGCGACCTTCCGGAATGCCTGGTGCTGCAGCTGCAGGCGCAGGAGCCCTGCGCGGCGCAGGCGGTGGCCATCGCGGTGTGCCGCGAGCACCTGGAGCTGCTGGCCCGGCGCGACACGCGCCGCCTCATGTCGCTCACGCATGCCGACGAGGACCTGCTGCGCGAGGCGCAGACGCTCATCCGCGGCTGCGAGCCCAAGCCCGGGCGCCCCTTCACGCGGGCCGAGGCCAACATCGTCGTGCCCGACGTGATCGTGCAGAAGGCCGGCCGGGGCTGGAAGGTGGTGCTCAACCCGGACGTGATGCCCAAGCTGCGCATCAACGACCTCTATGCCCAGGCCATCCGCGGCCAGCGCAACGGCTCGGGCGCTGGGCTCTCGGCGCGGCTGCAGGAGGCGCGCTGGTTCATGAAGAACATCCTTCAGCGCTTCGACACCATCCTGCGCGTGTCCACCGCCATCGTGGAGCGGCAAAAGGCCTTCTTCACCCACGGCGAGATCGCGATGAAGCCGCTGGTGCTGCGCGAGATCGCCGACGAGCTGGGGCTGCACGAGTCCACCATCTCGCGCGTGACCACGGCCAAGTACATGGCCACGCCCTACGGCACCTTCGAGCTGAAGTATTTCTTCGGCTCCTCGCTCAACACCGACGCCGGCGGCAATGCCTCCAGCACCGCGGTGCGCGCGCTCATCAAGCAGTTCATCGGCGCCGAGGACGCCAAGAAGCCGCTGTCGGACAGCCAGCTCAGCGCGATGCTGGAAGAGCAGGGCATCCAGGTGGCGCGCCGCACGGTGGCCAAGTACCGCGAAGCGCTCAAGATCGCGCCGGCCAACCTGCGCAAGGCGCTGTAACCCGCCGCCGCCGCTTTTTCTTTCCGAGCCCTTCGGCGCGTCCGGGGCCGTCTGGCAGCCCCGGCTTGCGTGGGGTGCTGCACGGTCCGGTCCGGGATTTGCCCCAAGGGCCTCCGTTCCAGGACCAATCCCGTGACCGAAACCGTTCTTTTCCTGCCCTGCGCTGCCGGGGTGGAGCCGCTGCTCGCCGACGAGGTGCAACGCATCACCGCGCTGGACGAGCGCGACATCGAGCCGCTGCGCGGCGGCGTGCGCGTGCATGGCCCGCTGTCGACGGCCCTGCAGCTCAATCTGCACAGCCGCTTGGCGCAGCGTGTGCTGCTGGAGCTGACCTGGGGCCCGTACCGCGACGAGCACGACCTCTACGACTTGGCGCGTCGCGTGCGCTGGGAAGACTGGATCACGCCGCGCCAGACGCTGCGCGTGGACAGCACGGCGCAGCGCTCGCCGCTGCGCAGCATCAACTTCGCCAACCTGCGCATCAAGGACGCGGTGTGCGACGTGATACGCGAGCGCTGCGGCGAGCGCCCCAGCGTGGACACGCGCCACCCCGACCTGCCGCTGGTGCTGCACCTGGGCCCGGAGCAGGCGATGCTGTACGTGGACCTCTCGGGCGAGGCCCTGTTCAAGCGCGGCTGGCGCGAGGTGCAGGGCGAGGCGCCGCTGAAGGAGACGCTGGCCGCGGCGATGCTGGCGGCCGCGGGCTGGCAGGGGCGTGCGGAGGACCCGCCGCTGCTGGACCCGTGCTGCGGCGCCGGCACCATCGCCATCGAGGCGGCGCAG
>JAEYPG010000504.1 GCA_023410975.1 Pseudomonadota bacterium | reverse complement strand
CGGCACCACCGTGTCCAGCCCGGCCGGCATCACGGCGCCGGTCATGATGCGCACGCAGTGGCCGGCGGGCACGTCGCCCTCGAACTGCGCGCCGGCCAGGCCAATGCCGGCAATTGCCAGCAGCGTGTCGCCCTCTGCGGCCATGTCGGCGCTGCGCAGGGCGAAACCGTCCATGGCCGAGTTGTCGTGCGCCAGCACGTCGATGGGAGAGACCACGTCCCGCGCCAGCACCCGGCCCAGCGCCGAGCGGATCGCCAGGCTCTCCACCGCCTGCACGCGCGGCACCATGCGGCTGATGAACTCCTGCGCCTGCGCCACGGGCAGCGCGTTGGGGTCGTAGCCGCTGAGGCAGGAGGCGATGTCGGCGAGGGCGGTATTGCTCATGAGTTCTTCTGGCTTGGTCCGTTCGCCCGGAGCGCGTCGAAGGGCTGCGGCTTGTCCGGGCCGCGGGGCTTCGACAGGCTCAGCCCGAACGGAAAATTTGGGGTTTCGACACAGCCTGTCCTGAGCTTGTCGAAGGGCTCAGCCCGAACGGGAAAACAAAACTGGAGTGAGCGGCAGGGCGCTCAGGCGTCGAGCTGGCGCAGCTCGGCCAGCGTGTTGGCGTTGAAGAAGGCGGCGGCGTCGGCGAAGGGCACGTCCACGCGGCGGTGCTGCGCGGCCCAGCGGTCGATCTTGCGGCCGCCCTCGCCGGTGAAGCGCACCAGGCTCTCCAGCAGCGAGGCCTTCATCAGGCAGAACACCGGCTGCACCTGCGGCTCGCCGTCCTCCTCGGTGACGGGCATGGCGATCTCGGCGCCGGCCGCCTCGGCCGCCTCGGCCAGGCGTTTCACCAGGTCCTCGGGAAAGCGCGGCGTGTCGCAGGGCACGGTGATGAGCCACTCGGTCTCGCAGTGCTCCAGCCCGGCCAGGAAGCCGGCCAGCGGCCCCGGAAAGTCGGGCAGGGCGTCCGGCCACACCGGCACGCCGAAGCTTTCATAGGCGGCGAGGTTGCGGTTGGCGTTGATCAGCGTCGCGCCCACCTGCGGCTGCAGCCGCAGCAGCGCGTGCAGCGCCAGCGGCACGCCCTGCAGCGTCTGCAGTCCCTTGTCCACGCCGCCCATGCGGCTGCCGCGTCCGCCGGCCAGGACCAGGCCGGTGATGTCCTGAGGGTCGATCATGAATTGCGCTCGTCTTCGCGAATGGGCAGCGGGTAGTCGTCGGCGCGGCGCTCAGGCCCTTGCATCACCTTGCGCACCCAGCAGCCGATGGCCACCGTCAGCACCATGGTCAGCCCGAACACCAGCGCGCCGATGACGATGTAGTCGATGAGCAGCGCCTGCCGCTCGGGGTCGTTGGACAGGCCCGGCTGCACGAACTGCTTGGCCAGCTCGCCCAGCAGCCAGGGCAGCAGCAGCGCGGCGGCCGAGGTGGCGGCCAGCCAGCGCCGGCAGGAGCCGCCGGCGGGTATCAATCCCATGTTCAGCCTCCGATGTAGTGCATCTCGACGCGGCGCCGGCCGCTGCCCTGGTCGGCCTGCTGCGCGCCGCGCAGCTCGGAGTAGCGGTCCTCGCGCTCCTGCCAGATCAGCCCGATGGCGCCGGCGATCTCCGCGTCGCTGGCGCCGCCGCGCAGCAGCGCGCGCAGGTCCTGCCCCTGCGAGGCGAACAGGCACAGGTAGAGGCGGCCCTCGGTCGAGAGCCGGGCACGGTTGCAGTCGCCGCAGAAGGCCTGCGTCACGCTGGAGATCAGCCCGATCTCGCCCGCGCCGTCCACGTAGCGCCAGCGCTCGGCCGTCTCGCCCGTGGCGTTCGGTTCCAGCGGCTCCAGCGGGAACACCTCGTGGATGCGCTCGCGCACCTGCGCCGAGGGCAGCACGTCGTTCATGCGCCAGCCGTTGGAGCTGCCGACGTCCATGAACTCGATGAAGCGCAGGATCACCTGCCCGTCGTAGTGCTCCCGGAACCAGCGCGCCATGGGCACGATCTCGTGGTCGTTGGTGCCGCGCTTGACGACCATGTTCACCTTGATCGGCCCCAGCCCCACCCGGCGCGCCTCCTCGATGCCGGCCAGCACCTCGGCGACGGGGAAGTCCACGTCGTTCATGCGGCGGAACACGGCGTCGTCCAGCGCGTCCAGGCTCACGGTCACGCGCTTGAGGCCGGCGTCCTTCAGCGCCTGCGCCTTGCGCGCCAGCAGCGTGGCGTTGGTGGTGAGCGTGAGGTCCAGCGGCTGCCCGTCGGGCGTGCGCAGCTCGGCCAGCATGCCGATCAAGGTCTCGACGTTCTTGCGCAGCAGCGGCTCGCCGCCGGTGAGCCGGAGCTTGTGCACGCCGTGCGCGGCAAAGAGGCGCGCCAGCCGCGTGATCTCCTCGAAGCTCAGCAGCGACGACTGCGGCAGGAAGCCGTAGTCGTTGGTGAAGATCTCCTTGGGCATGCAGTAGCTGCAGCGGAAGTTGCAGCGGTCCGTGACGGAGATGCGCAGGTCGTGCAGCGGCCGGCCGAGGCGGTCGGACAGCAACCCGCTGGGGGGCGTGAGCTGCTCGGGAATGCGCGGCGTCGCCGCGGCGTAGCGCAGGTCGGCTATGGGAATCGCTCGTTCGGCCATCCCTCGATTGTGCCGCTCCCTCCGAAGGAGGGATTTGAAGCAGGTTGGGTTTGCGTCACCCGGGCGGTGTACCCCTCTCAGCCCAACTTCACCGGCAACAAGAATCACCGTTCGCCCTGAGCCCGTCGAAGGGCTTGCTGGCCGGTCGTGCCGGGGGCTTCGACAAGCTCAGCCCGAACGGGGCTTTCTGATAGGAGCCGAAATCAGGGGCTGGGCTGGGCGTTCACGCCGCGCAGCAACTGCGTGCCGTCGGCGCCGGGCACGCGGCGCGCACCCGTGAAGCGGCGCGCCCAGTAGGCCTCGCGCATGTCCTCCACGCGAACCACCTGGCCGGTGCGCGGGGCGTGGATGAATTTGCCGTCGCCGACGTAGATGCCCACGTGCGAGAAGGTGCGGCGCAGCGTGTTGAAGAACACCAGGTCGCCCGGCTTGAGCTCCTCGCGTCCCACCATTTCCAGGCCGTCGGCCTTGGCCTGCTCGTCGGCGCGGCGCGGCAGCACCAGGCCCAGCGTCTGTTCGAACACGTGGCGCGTGAAGCCGCTGCAGTCGAAACCCGTCTCGGCCGTGTTGCCGCCGCGGCGGTAGGGGACGCCCAGGAAGTCGAAGGCGGAAAGCACCAAGTCCGAGGCACGGTCCCGCATGTTCTGCATCAGCGGCATGGCCTTGGCAGGCAGCAGGCCGCGGTCGATCAGCAATTGCGTGACGCCGTCTGCGGGCGCAACCGGTGCCGGGCTGTCGGGCGGCGGGGCCGCCTTCACACCGGCTGTGGCGAGAAGGCAACAAGACAGCAGCAGGGACGGCAGGGCTTTCTTCACGGGCGCGGAGGTTACCACGCTCGGGGGATGGATTTTTCCGCCATTCCTGCTTCCTTTTCCCACCTTGCGGTGCGTCAGCATGCCGTCAGGGCTTCGGCATGCAATCCCCACCTCAGAACATGAGCCGCCGGCCACCGGTCGCCACCAGGAGACGCACCCCATGTTGTTCAAGGCCCTGTACCTGCAGAAGGACGAGAGCGGTTTCAGCGCCGAAGTGCGCGAGCTGCCCGCGCTCGAGCCGGGCGACGGCGAGGTGCTGGTGGGCATCGAGTACTCGACGCTGAACTTCAAGGACGGGCTGGCGATCACCAACCGCGCGCCCGTGGTGCGCAGCTTCCCGATGGTGCCGGGCATCGATGGCGCGGGCACGGTGCTGGCGAGCCGGCATCCTGACTTCAAGGTGGGCGACCGCGTGCTGAGCACCGGCGCCGACGTGGGCGAGCTGCGCTGGGGCTGCCTGGCGCAGCAGGCGGTGCTGCCGCCCGACGGGCTGGTCAAGCTGCCCGAGGGCTTCAGCGCCCGCCACGCCATGGCGGTGGGCACGGCCGGCTTCACGGCGGCGCTGGCGGTGCTGGCGCTGGAGCAGCACGGCCTCAAGCCCGGCAGCGAGGTGCTGGTGACGGGCGCCACCGGCGGCGTGGGCAGCATCGCGCTGGCGCTGCTGGCGCGCGCCGGCCACCGCGTCACGGCGCTTACCGGCAAGCCGGTGGAAGCCGACTACCTGCGCGAACTGGGCGCGGCCGAGGTGCTGGACCGCGCCACGCTGGTCGCCCCGGGCAAGCCCCTGCAAAAGGAGCGCTGGGACGGCGTGGTGGACGCCCTGGGCAGCCACACGCTCATCAATGCGCTGGCGCAAACGAAGCGCCACGGCACCGTGGCAGCCTGCGGGCTGGCGCAGGGCGGCGACCTGCCGGGCACGGTGATGCCCTTCATCCTGCGTGGCGTCACGCTCGCCGGCGTCGACAGCGTGTGGGCGACGCGCCCGCAGCGCGAGGCGGCCTGGCAGCGCGTGTTCGAGACCCTGGACACCACGTTGCTGGAGCGCATCACCGAGGAGCTGCCGCTGTCGCAGGCCCAGGACGGCGCCCGCGCGCTGATGGAAGGTCGGGTGCGCGGCCGCATCGTGGTGCGCATCGACGGTTGAACGATTGAGCTGAACACTGGAAGCGCGAGGCGGCGCCGGGCGCTGCCGTCACGCCAGATTTTGAATTCATTATTTCGCATCCAAAGAGGAGCCACAGCATGACCTATGCGGACTTTCACCAGCGCTCGATCCAGCAGCGCGAGGACTTCTGGGCCGAGCAGGCCAAGCTGATCGAGTGGAACAAGCCCTTCGATCAGGTCTGCGACTACAGCCGTGCGCCCTTCGTGCGCTGGTTCCCGGGCGGTGAGACCAACCTGTGCCACAACGCGGTGGACCGCCATCTCAAGGACCGTCCGGACCAGAACGCGCTGGTGTGGGTGTCCACCGAGGTGGGCAAGGAGCAGGCGTACAGCTTCCGCGAGCTGCATGCCGAGGTGCAGCGCATGGCGGCGGTGCTGCAGTCGCTGGGCGTCAAGCAGGGCGACCGGGTGCTGCTGTACATGCCGATGATCCCGGAGGCGGTGTTCGCGATGCTGGCCGCGGTGCGGCTGGGCGCGATCCACTCGGTGGTGTTCGGCGGCTTCGCCAGCCACAGCCTGGCCAGCCGCATCGAGGATTCGAGCCCGGCGGTGGTGGTGAGCGCCGACGGCGGCTCGCGCGGCGGCAAGGTCATCCCGTACAAGCCGCTGCTGGACGAGGCGCTGCGCCTGTCCAGCCACAAGCCGGCCAAGGTGCTGCTGGTGGACCGCGGCCTGGCGCCGATGGAGCGCACCGAAGGCCGCGACGTGGACTACGCCGCCGCGCGAGCAGGTGCTGGACACGCAGGTGCCCGTGACCTGGGTCGACGCCACGCACCCGAGCTACACGCTCTACACCAGCGGCACCACCGGCAAGCCCAAGGGCGTGCAGCGCGACACCGGCGGCTACACCGTGGCGCTGGCGGCGAGCATTCCGCACATCTTCATGGGCCAGCCGGGCGAGACCTTCCTGTGCACCAGCGACATCGGCTGGGTGGTGGGCCACAGCTACATCGTGTACGGGCCGCTGATCGGCGGCATGACCACCATCCTGTACGAAGGCCTGCCGACCTCGCCGGACGCCGGCGTGTGGTGGAGCCTGGTCGAGAAGTACAAGGCCACCGTGATGTTCAGCGCTCCGACCGCGGTGCGCGTGCTCAAGAAGCACGACCCGGCGCTGCTCAAGAAGTACGACCTGTCCTCGCTGAAGGCGCTGTTCCTGGCCGGCGAGCCGCTGGACGAGCCGACCGCGCGCTGGATCAGCGACGGCCTGGGCTGCCCGATCATCGACAACTACTGGCAGACCGAAACCGGCTGGCCGATCCTGTCCATCGCCAACGGCGTGGAGAAGCAGCCCAGCAAGTTCGGCAGCCCCGGCGTGCCGACCTACGGCTACGACGTCAAGCTGATCGACCAGCAGACGGGCGAGGAGCTGTCCGGCGCGGACCAGAAGGGCGTGGTGGTGGTCGAGGGCCCGCTGCCCCCGGGCTGCCTGCAGACGGTGTGGGGCGATGACGACCGCTTCGTCAAGACCTACTGGCAGAAGGTGCCGGCGCTGGACGGCCAACCCGAGCGCTGGCTGTACAGCACCTTTGACTGGGGCATCCGCGACAAGGACGGCTACTACTTCATCCTGGGCCGCACCGACGACGTGATCAACGTCGCCGGCCACCGCCTGGGCACGCGCGAGATCGAGGAGAGCATCTGCAGCCACTCGGCCGTGGCCGAGGTGGCGGTGGTGGGCGTGGCCGACCAGCTCAAGGGCCAGGTGGCCATGGCCTTCGCGGTGCTGCGCGACGCCACGGCGCTGGGCGACGAGGCCAGGCTGGCGCAGCTCGAAGGCGAGATCATGAAGACGGTGGACGCCCAGCTCGGCGCCGTGGCGCGTCCGGCGCGCGTGCGCTTCGTGAGCGTGCTGCCCAAGACCCGCTCCGGCAAGCTGCTGCGCCGCGCCATCCAGGCCGTGTGCGAGCAGCGCGACCCGGGCGACCTGACCACGATGGAAGACCCGGCGGCGCTGCGCCAGATCAGCGACCTGGTGACCGTCAAGTAACAAGAGGGCGTCAGGAGGAGGAGGGGAAAGGGCCGCGAAAGCGGCCCTTTTTTCGTGTGCGGTTGCGGTGGCAACCTCAATCGCCGATCAGCAGCACTTCCCCGCCCGCGACGCATAGCGCGCCTGCTGCCGCTCGCGGAAGAAGGCCTCGTAGCTCATGGGCTCCTGGTCCGGGTGGGTGCGCTGCATGTGCTCCAGGTAGCCGCCGTAGTCCGGCAGCCCCACCATCAGCCGCAGGCCCTGCGCGAAGTAGCGGCCGGCCTGGCCCAGGCGGGCCAGCGCGGCCGGGGCCTTGGCCTCAGGCATGGGCGGCCGCCTTGGCGTCGGCGGGCAGGCGCTCGTAGGCCATCTCGCGCACCGTGGGCTGGCGGCTGGAGCGCGCGGCCAGCACGCTGCGCACGCCGTAGACCAGCACGCTCAGCACCACGAACATGAACAGCGCGCACAGCGCGGCATCGAGCCGGTCGTTGAAGATCACGCGCTCCATGGCGTCCAGGCTCTTGGCCGGCGCCAGCACCTGGCCCTGCGCCAGCGCGTCGGCGTACTTGCGCGCATGCGACAGGAAGCCCACGCGCACGTCCTCGGAGAAGATCTTCTGCCAGCCCGCCGTGAGCGTGCACAGCAGCAGCCACACCGTCGGCAGGATCGTGACCCAGGCGTAGCGGTCCTTCTTCATCTTGAACAGCACCACCGTGCCCAGCATCAGCGCCACCGCGGCGAGCATCTGGTTGGCGATGCCGAACAGCGGCCACAGCGTGTTGATGCCGCCCAGCGGATCGACCACGCCCTGGTACAGGAAGTAGCCCCAGGCCGCCACGCACAGGCCCGTGGCGAGAAGGTTCGCGGGCAGCGACTCGGTGCGCTTGAGCGCGGGCACGAAGCTGCCCAGCAGGTCCTGCAGCATGAAGCGCCCGGCGCGCGTGCCGGCGTCCACCGCGGTGAGGATGAACAGCGCCTCGAACAGGATGGCGAAGTGGTACCAGAAGGCCATCATCGCCTTGCCGCCCACGACCTGGTGAAGGATGTGCGCCATGCCCACGGCCAGCGTGGGCGCGCCGCCGGCGCGCGCCAGGATGGTGTTCTCGCCCACGTCCTTGGCGGTCTGCACCAGCATCTCCGGCGTGACGACGAAGCCCCAGGTGGACAGCGTGGCCGCCACGGCCTCGGGCGTCTTGCCCACCATCGCGGCCGGGCTGTTCATCGCGAAGTACACGCCCGGCTCGATGCACGAGGCCGCCACCAGCGCCATCACCGCCACGAAGCTCTCGGCCAGCATGCCGCCGTAGCCGATGTAGCGGGCGTGGCTCTCGTTCTCCAGCATCTTGGGCGTGGTGCCCGAGGAGATCAGCGAGTGGAAGCCGGAGACGGCGCCGCAGGCGATGGTGATGAACAGGAAGGGGAACAGGTCGCCCGCCCACACCGGGCCGTTGCCGGCGGCGAACTGCGTGAGCCTGGGCATCTGCAGCGTGGGCGCCACGACCAGGATGCCCACCGCCAGCGCCACGATGGTGCCGATCTTCAGGAAGGTGGAGAGGTAGTCGCGCGGCGCCAGCAGCAGCCACACGGGAATCGAGGCGGCCACGAAGCCGTAGCCGATGAGCATCCACGTCAGCGCCTTGCCGTCGAAGGTGAACAGCGGCGCGAGGGTGGGGCTCTCGTGGATCCACTGGCCGCCGAGGATGGCGCCCATCAGCAGCACGAAGCCGATGATGGAAACCTCGCCGATGCGCCCCGGGCGGATGAAGCGCAGGTACACGCCCATGAACAGCGCCACCGGGATGGTGGCGGCCACCGTGAAGGTGCCCCAGGGCGACTCGGCCAGCGCCTTCACCACGATCAGCGCCAGCACCGCCAGGATGATGATCATGATCATGAAGGCGCCGAAGAGCGCGATCAGCCCCGGCACCGTGCCCATCTCCTGCTTGACCAGGTCGCCCAGCGAGCGGCCGTCGCGGCGCGTGGAGATGAACAGCACGATGAAGTCCTGCACCGCGCCGGCGAAGACCACGCCGGCCAGGATCCACAGCAGCCCGGGCAAATAGCCCATCTGCGCCGCCAGCACCGGCCCCACCAGCGGGCCCGCGCCCGCGATGGCGGCGAAGTGGTGGCCGTAGAGCACGTGCTTGTTGGTGGGCACGAAGTCCAGGCCGTCGTTGTATTTCCAGGCCGGTGTCTGGCGCGTGGCGTCCAGGCCCAGCACCCGTTGCGCGAGGAACAGGCTGTAGTAGCGGTAGCCGATGAGGTAGACGCACACGGCCGCGATGACGACCCACAGTGCGCTGACGGCTTCGCCGCGCGACAGGGCCACGATGGCCAGCGCGGACGCGCCCAGGACGGCCACGCCCGCCCAGGCGAGGTGGCGACGGATGAAGGACATGGACGGTTTCCTCCTGCGCGTCGGGCACGGCCAGTGCATTCACGCGCAACGGGTTGATGGACAGGGGCGTCATGGTCCGCGTCGCGGCCCCCCCGCACATCCGTCCCCGCACCGGCGGCGCTTGCGTGGCGCCACCTAGGGGTCAACCCCTAGAACTCAGGGGTTGCGCGCGTGCTCCAGCGCGTAGCGCATGAGGTCGGCCGGGCTGTCGAGCTCCAGCTTGCGCTTGATGTTCTGTCGGTGCGTCTCGACCGTGCGCACCGACAGGTCCAGCGCCCGCGCGATCTGCTTGCTGCTCTCGCCGCGCGCCATGGCGCTGAGGATCTCGCTCTCGCGCGGGGTGAGCAGCGGCTTGGGTGCCTGGGCGCGGAACAGGCGCCGCGTCACGCCGGGGCTGAGGAAGGTGCCGCCGGAGCGCACCGCCTCGATGGCGGCCAGCAGCTCGTCCGCCGCGGCGTCCTTGAGCACGTAGCCGCGCGCGCCGGCCTGCAGCGCGCGCTGCACGTACTCGGGGTTGTCGTACATGCTGAACATCAGCACGCGCAGCTCGGGGCAGCGCTCGATCATCCGCGCCGCCAGCTCGATGCCGTTGGCCTCGCTGCCCTTGAGGCCCACGTCCATGAGCACCAGGTCGGGCTGCTCGCGCAGCAGCGCCTGCATCGCCGCCTCCGCGCTGCCGGCCTCGGCCGTGACCTCGCAGCCGCCGCCGGCCTGCAGCCGCGCGCGCAGTCCCTCGCGCACCAGCGGGTGGTCGTCGACGAGGAGGATGCGCAGCGGCGGCGGGGTGCTCATGGCACGGGATTGTCGCGGGCGAGCCGCGCGAGCTGCGACGCGTCGATCACGGCTTCCACTTGCGTGCCGTGGCCGGGGCGGCTCTGCACGTCCAGCCGGCCGCCGATGGAGGCCAGCCGCTCTCGCATGTTGCGCAGGCCGATGCCGGTGCCGGGGTCGGCCTGCGCCGCCTCGGTGTCGAAGCCGCGGCCGTCGTCGAGCACGCGCATGGCCACGCCGCCCTCGGCTGGGAACTCCAGCGTCAGCGCCAGGTGCCGCGCCGCGGCGTGCTTGGCGGCGTTGGTCAGCGCCTCCTGCGCGACGCGGAACAGCACCGTGTTGACCACTTCGGGCAGCGCGTGCGGCGTGCCTTCCACGCTGGCGCCGGCCTGCATCGCGCCGCTCTCGTGCAGCTCCTGCGCCAGGTGCGCCAGCGCCGACGGCAGGCCCAGCGTGTCCAGCAGGGCGGGGCGCAGGCGGTGCGAGATGCGCCTCACCTCGTTGAGGCTGTCGCCCAGGCGCTGCGACGCCTGCTGCAGCAGCTCGGGGCGGGCGTCGTGCTGGGCGGACTCCACCAGCAGCTTGATCGACACCAGGTGCTGGCTCAGGCTGTCGTGCAGCTCGCGCGCCAGGTGCGCGCGCTCCTCCTCCTGCAGCCGCACCACCTGGTGCGCCAGCGCGCGCAGCTTGTGCTCGGCCGCGCGCTGCTCGCTCAGGTTCAGGGCCAGGCCGCTGGCGCTGATGAGCAGCAGCGCCGCCAGCGCGATGCCGCCGATCAGCCACAGCGTGCCGGTGACGTTGCTGCGCGCCTCGGCTTCGAGCTGCGCCAGCGTGGCCTGGATGCTGTCCAGGTACAGCCCCGTGCCGAGCATCCAGTTCCACTGCGGCAGCGCGACCACGTAGCCCAGCTTGGGCGCCATGCGCTCGCTGGAGGGCTGGCGCCACAGGTACTCGACGTAGCCGCCGCCGGCCTGGGCCTGGGCGATCAGGCGCTGGATGGTGGGGCTGCCCTTGGGGTCGCGCAGCTCCCAGAGGTTCTGGCCCACCAGCTCCGGCTGGCGCGAGTGCATCAGCACGCGGCCCTGCAGGTCGTAGACGAAGAAGTAGCCGTCGGTGCCGTAGTCCAGCTGCTCGATGAGCGCCAGCGCCTGCGTGGTGGCGGCCTGGCGCTGCGCGGCGTCCTGGTGGGCGGTGCGCTCGTACAGCGGGCGCACGTTGCTCACGGCCAGGTCCACGTAGTGCCGCAGCTCGTCGCGGCGCGCCTCCATGTAGGTGCGCTGCACGGCGCTGCGCTCGCGCTCCAGCAGCGCGTGCTGCTGGTGCACCACGGCCCAGGCCACGCCGCACAGCGCGGCGGCCAGCGGCAGCAGGGCCAGCAGGAGGATTTTCAGGCGCAGCCTCATCGGGGCCGGACTGTAGTCCGGGCGCGGGAGAGTCCCGGCAACGAAAAAGGGCTGCTTGCGCAGCCCTTCGGGTGGGAGCGGCGGAAGGACTTACAGCACTTCCGACGCGAAGTCCGCCAGGCGCGAGCGCTCGCCGCGCGCGAGCATGACGTGGCCCGAGTGCGGCCAGCCCTTGAAGCGGTCCACGGCGTAGGTCAGGCCGGAGCTGCCCTCGGTGAGGTAGGGCGTGTCGATCTGCGCCAGGTTGCCCAGGCAGACGATCTTGGTGCCCGGGCCCGCGCGCGTGATCAGCGTCTTCATCTGCTTGGGCGTGAGGTTCTGGGCCTCGTCGATGATCACGTACTTGTTGAGGAAGGTGCGCCCGCGCATGAAGTTCAGGCTCTTGATGCGGATCTTGCTGCGCACCAGCTCGTTGGTGGCGGCGCGGCCCCACTCGCCGGCACTGGAGTCGCTGCGTGCGAGCACCTCCAGGTTGTCGTCGAGCGCGCCCATCCAGGGGCCCATCTTCTCTTCCTCGGTGCCGGGCAGGAAGCCGATGTCCTCGCCCACGGGCACGGTCACGCGCGTGACGATGATCTCGCTGTAGCGCCGGTCGTCGAGCACCTGCGACAGGCCCGCGGCCAGCGTCATCAGCGTCTTGCCGGTGCCTGCCGTGCCGGTGAGGGTGAGGAAGTCGCACTCCGGGTCCATGAGCAGGTTCAGCGCGAAGTTCTGCTCGCGGTTGCGCGCCGTGACGCCCCAGACGGCGTTCTTCTGGTGCGTGTACTCCTTGAGCGTCTTGAGCACGGCGCTCTTGCCGGTGATCTCGGTCACGCGCGCGTACAGCGGCGCGGCGCCGGGCGTCTCCAGGTACACGAACTGGTTCACCAGCAGCGCCGGCACCATCGGGCCGCTGATGCGGTAGAAGGTGTGGCCACCCTGCTGCCAGCTCTCCATGGTCTTGCCGTGGCGGTCCCAGAAGTCCGCGGGCAGCGGCAGCACGCCGGTGTAGAGCAGGTCGACGTCGTCGAGCGTCTTGTCGTTGAAGTAGTCCTCGGCCTGCAGGCCCAGCGCGCGGGCCTTGATGCGCATGTTGATGTCCTTGGACACCAGCACGACCTCGCGCTGCGGCTGTTGTTCGCGCAACGACTGCACCACGCCCAGGATCTGGTTGTCGGCCTTGCCCTGGGGCAGGCCCTGGGGCAGCCGGGTCTCCATCAGCTGGGTCTGGAAGAAGAGCATGCCCAGCGCTTCCTTGTGGCCGGTCTTCGCCAGCGGGATGCCGGCGGCCGGGTCGAGCTTGGCGGCGTCGGGGCCGCCTGCCAGGGCGTCGAGGTCGCGGCTGACCTGGCGCACGTTGCGCGAGACCTCGCTCATGCCCTTCTTGTGGCCGTCGAGCTCCTCGAGCGTGATCATCGGCAGGTAGATGTCGTGCTCGTCGAAGCGGAACAGGCTCATCGGGTCGTGCATGAGCACGTTGGTGTCGAGCACGAAGAGCTTGGCCGGGCCAGTGCTGCGCGGCTTGCGCGGGCGCGGCGTGGCCTGGGTGTTGGGCGACGCGGGCTGCGCGCTGGGCGCGGCCGCTGCCGGCGTGGAGACCTTGAGGGGCGGCGCCGCGGCCTCGGCGGCGTCGTTGCGCAGGTCCAGCAACGCCGACTCGGCTTCCGCGGCAGCGGCCCGTTTCAAGCCGCGTTTGCCACCCTTGGGAGCGGCTTGCGACTCGAAGTCGGCGGGCGTGAGCTGAGCGGCTTTGCGGGCAGGCGGCTTGGGAAGGGGCATGAAGGTCCTCTGGAAGATGCGTTTACGGAGGCCGAAAACGCCGAAGCCGCACGGTCCGGCAGGACGGTGCGGCTTCGGCTCGATGCGCGCTGACGGCTCAGGGGCATGCAGCCATCATAACCCCCTCGAACCTGGGGATTACTGCTACTGCAACCACTGGGCGTCGGCGCCATGACGCCTTTCTAGCAGCTCCCATGCCTGTGCGTGAGAGGGAAGTCTGGTCGCTGGGGTTGTCATGCAGGCGTAAAAAAGCCGGCTTCAGGAGCCGGCTGGGTGCATCTGTGCGTGGCGCCAGTGCATCAATATGGTGCGTTGAGGTGCGACGCCAGGCTCAGGCCGTGGTCTTGAGCGCCTTGACAGCCTTGAGGACTTCGTCCACGTGGCCAGCGACCTTGATGCCGCGCCACTCCGCGCGCAGCACGCCGGCCTGATCGATGAGGAAGGTGCTGCGCTCGATGCCCTTGACCTTCTTGCCGTACATGATCTTGTTCTTGACCACACCGAACATGTGGCAGAGCTTTTCCTCGGTGTCTGCGATGAGGTCGAACGGCAGCTCCAGCGTCTGTCGGAACTTGTCGTGCGAAGCCATGTTGTCGCGCGACACACCGAAGACGACTGCGCCGGACTTCACGAATTCCTTGTGTTGATCGCGGAACTGCAGCGCCTCGGTGGTACAACCCGGGGTATTGTCCTTGGGGTAGAAATACAAGACCACGATCTGCCCCGCGTAGGCGGCTGGCGTGAATTTGATGCCGCTGGTAGCGAGCGCTTCGAATTCAGGAAGGGGCTTGTTCAGGGCAGGCGTCATGGAGGAGTGTTTCTCTTCTCGCTATGGGGCCGGGCAGCGCCGGAGCAACTGTTTATTATAGCTCTCCGCAAGTTACAGACTCCGCCGCGGGGAAATGGCCCTGGGCCAATCCCCCGACTTTGTTGGCACATGCCGTGAGCGGCCGCCGGCGAGAGATCGCAGCCGCTGTTTTGGCAGCTGTGTGCGCCGCGCCGGATTTCAAGCCTCAGCCGCGCTCCAGCAGCAGCGCCGCGGCGACGATGCGCCCCTCGCTGGCCAGCACGTTGTAGGTTCGGCACGCCGCGGCCGTGTCCATGGTCTCCACGCCGATGCCGGCCTGGATCAGCGGGCGCAGCAGCGCCGGGCGCACGAAGCGCAGCCGCGCGCCGGATCCGAAGATCACCAGCTCCGGACGCAGTTGCAGCAGCTGCGCGAAGTGCTCCTCGGCCAGCTGCTCGAAGCGCTCCACGGGCCAGGGCTGCACGTCGCCGCGCACGGGCACGAGCACGCTGTGCCCCCATTCGGTGGTGTTGACCCACAAGCGCTGGGGCTCGTGGCGCGAAATGGCATTGACGCCTTCGAGTCGATCGGGCTGGAACTTCACGTGGATAATTCTAGTTTTCGCGCGCAGCGTGGCGTTGCGCCTTTCGCCGGAGACCCTTCTTGAAGCCGATTTCCAAGTCCAGCAAGCTCGCCGACGTCTGTTACGACATCCGTGGTCCGGTGCTGGAAAAGGCCCGCCAGATGGAGGAAGAGGGCCAGAAGATCATCAAGCTCAACATCGGCAACCTGGCCGTGTTCGGCTTCGATCCGCCCGACGAGATCGTGCAGGACATGATCCGCAACCTGCCCGCCACGGCTGGCTACACCGACAGCAAGGGGTTGTTCGCGCCGCGCAAGGCGGTGGTGCACTACACCCAGGAGAAGAACATCTCCGGCGTCACGGTGGACGACGTCTACCTGGGCAACGGCGCTTCCGAGCTGATCGTGATGGCGCTCAACGCGCTGCTGGACACGGGCGACGAGATCCTGGTGCCCGCGCCCGACTACCCGCTGTGGACCGCGGCCGTGTCGCTCTCCGGCGGGCGCCCGGTGCACTACGTCTGCGACGAGCAGGCCGGCTGGACGCCCGACCTCGACGACATCCGCAAGAAGATCACGCCCAACACGCGCGGCATCGTTGTCATCAACCCCAACAACCCCACCGGCGCGCTGTACCCGCCGGAGCTGCTGCGCGAGATCGTGGAGATCGCGCGCCAGCACCAGCTGATCATCTTTGCCGACGAGATCTACGACAAGACGCTCTACGACGGCGCCACGCACACCTCCATCGCCTCGCTGGCCGACGACGTGCTGTGCGTGACCTTCAACGGCCTGTCCAAGAACTACCGTTCCTGCGGCTACCGCGCCGGCTGGATGGTGGTCTCGGGCCCCAAGAAGCATGCCAAGGACTACATCGAGGGCCTGAACATGCTGGCCTCGATGCGGCTGTGCGCCAACACGCCGGGCCAGCTCGCGATCCAGACCGCGCTGGGTGGTTACCAGAGCATCAAGGACCTGGTGTGCCCCGGCGGGCGCCTGGCGCGCCAGCGCGACCTGGCCACCGAGCTGCTGAACCAGATCCCTGGCGTGAGCGTCGTGAAGCCCAAGGCGGCGCTCTACATGTTCCCGCGCCTGGACCCCAAGCTCTATCCCATCGCCGACGACCAGCAGTTCGCCTACGAGCTGCTGGCCGAGGAGAAGGTGCTCATCGTGCAGGGCACCGGCTTCAACTGGCCGCAACCGGACCATTTCCGGCTCGTGTTCCTGCCCAACTCGGACGACCTCGCCGACGCCATCGGGCGCATCGCGCGCTTCCTCGACAACTACCGCAAACGTCACTCGTTCTGACTGAAACCGCTATGAAACCCATCCAGGTCGGCCTGCTCGGCATCGGCACCGTCGGCGGCGGCACGTTCAACGTGCTCACGCGCAACCAGGAAGAGATCCGCCGCCGCGCGGGTCGCGGCATCGAGATCGCCATGGTGGCGGACCTCGACGTCGAGCGCGCCCGCAGCCTCGTCGGCGACAGCGCCAAGGTCGTGGCCGACGCGCGAGAGGTCATCGCCAATCCCGAGATCGACATCGTGGTCGAGCTCATCGGCGGCTACGGCGTGGCCAAGGCGCTGGTGATGGAGGCCATCGCCGCGGGCAAGCACGTGGTCACGGCCAACAAGGCGCTGCTGGCGGTGCACGGCACCGAGATTTTCGAAGCCGCCCGCGCCCGCGGCGTGATGGTGGCCTTCGAGGCCGCGGTGGCCGGCGGCATCCCGATCATCAAGGCGCTGCGCGAGGGCCTGACGGCCAACCGCATCGAGTGGATCGCCGGGATCATCAACGGCACCACGAACTTCATCCTCTCGGAGATGCGCTCCAAGGGCCTGGACTTCGACGTGGTGCTCAAGGAGGCGCAGCGCCTGGGCTACGCCGAAGCCGACCCCACGTTCGACATCGAGGGCGTGGACGCCGCGCACAAGGCCACCATCATGGCCGCCATCGCCTTCGGCGTGCCGGTGCAGTTCGACAAGGCGCACGTGGAAGGCATCACCAAGCTGCAGGCCGCGGACATCCGCTACGCCGAGCAGCTGGGCTACCGCATCAAGCTGCTGGGCATCGCCCGCCGCCAGGACAGCGGCATCGAGTTGCGCGTGCACCCGACGCTGGTCCCGGCCAAGCGCCTGATCGCCAACGTCGAGGGCGCCATGAACGCCGTGGTGGTGCAGGGCGACGCCGTGGGCACCACGCTGTACTACGGCAAGGGCGCGGGCGCCGAGCCCACGGCCAGCGCCGTGATCGCCGACCTGGTGGACGTGACGCGGCTGCACACCGCCGACCCGGGCAACCGCGTGCCGCACCTGGCCTTCCAGCCCGAGGCGCTGTCGGACATGCCGATCCTGCCGATCGAGCAGGTGCGCACCGCGTTCTACCTGCGGCTGCAGGTGGCCGACGAGGCCGGCGTGCTCTCGCGCGTGACGGGCATCCTGGCCGAGCACGGCATCAGCATCGACGCGCTGCTGCAGCGCGAGTCGGCCGAGGGCGAGAAGAACACCGACGTGATCATCCTCACCCACGACACCATCGAGGGCTCGATGCGCAAGGCCA
Organism: Pseudomonadota bacterium; assembly: GCA_023410975.1. Taxonomy (GTDB): domain Bacteria; phylum Pseudomonadota; class Gammaproteobacteria; order Burkholderiales; family Burkholderiaceae_C; genus Azohydromonas. The sequence continues at coordinate 2,459 of JAEYPG010000504.1, read as the reverse complement.
TCGAGCAGATGCAATCGCTGCCCACCGTGCTGGCGCCGATCGTGAGCCTGCGCAAGGAAGAGCTGGCCTGAACATGAAGTACCTCAGCACCCGCGGCGACGCCACGCCGCGCGGCTTCTCCGAGATCCTGCTCGAAGGCCTGGCGCCGGACGGCGGGCTGTACCTGCCCACGCACTACCCCAAGGTTGACGACGCCACGCTCACGCGCTGGCGCGGCCTGGCCTACGCGGACCTCGCCTTCGAGATCCTGTCGCTCTACATCGACGACATCCCGGCCGAGGATCTGCGCACGCTCGCGCGCAAGACCTACACGGCCGAGGTTTTCGGTACGCCCGAGATCGTGCCGTTAAAACCGCTGGAGCCGGGCCTGGCGCTGGAAGCGCTGTCCAACGGGCCCACGCTGGCCTTCAAGGACATGGCCATGCAGCTGCTCGGGAACCTGTTCGAGTACGAGCTCGCGCGCCGCGGCCAGGAGCTCAACATCCTGGGCGCCACCTCCGGCGACACCGGCAGCGCCGCCGAGCACGCCATGCGCGGCAAGAAGGGCGTGCGCGTGTTCATGCTCAGCCCGCACGGGCGCATGAGCCCGTTCCAGCAGGCACAGATGTTCAGCCTGCAGGACGAGAACATCCACAACATCGCCATCGAGGGCGTGTTCGACGACTGCCAGGACATCGTCAAGGCCGTCAGCAACGACCTGGAGTTCAAGCGCCACTGGCGCATCGGCACCGTCAACTCCATCAACTGGGCGCGGCTGCTGGCACAGGTGGTGTACTACTTCGCCGGCTACTTCCAGGCCACGAAGTCCAACGCCGAGCGCGTGAGCTTCACCGTGCCCTCGGGCAACTTCGGCAACATCTGCGCCGGCCATGTCGCGCGCATGATGGGCCTGCCCATTGAGCAGCTCGTGTGCGCCACCAACGAGAACGACGTGCTCGACGAGTTCTTCCGCACCGGCACCTACCGCGTGCGCAAGGGCGCCGAGACCCACGAGACGTCCAGCCCCTCGATGGACATCTCGAAGGCCAGCAACTTCGAGCGCTTCATCTTCGACCTGCTGGGCCGCGACGCCGACCGGGTGCGCCAGCTGTTCAAGGACGAGGTGGACGCCAAGGGCGCCTTCACGCTGACCGCCGACGAGTTCCGCCGCGTGGCCGAGTTCGGCTTCGTCTCCGGCCGCAGCACGCACGCCGACCGCGTCGCCACCATCCGCGACACGTTCCAGCGCTGCGGCGTGATGATCGACACGCACACCGCCGACGGCGTGAAGGTCGCGCGCGAGCGGCTGCAGGCCGGCACGCCCATGATCGTGCTGGAGACGGCGCTGCCGGTGAAGTTCGCCGCCACCATCGTCGAGGCGCTGGGCCGCGAGCCGGAGCGCCCCGCGGCGCACGTGGGCATCGAGGACCTGCCCAAGCGCTTCGCCGTGCTGCCGGCCGATGCCGACAAGGTCAAGGCGCTGATCGAGCTTGAGTGCGCGGTCGACTGACCCGGCCGCCGCGCGCATGAAGGTCGTGGGTTTCTGCGGCCCCTCCGGCGTGGGCAAGACCACGCTGCTGGAGGGCGTCATCGCCGCGCTGCGGGCGCACGGGCAGGCCGTGTCGGTGATCAAGCACACGCACAAGCGCTTCGACATCGACCAGCCCGGCAAGGACAGCTGGCGCCACCGCCAGGCCGGCGCCGGCGAGGTGCTGCTGGCCTCCAGCCAGCGCCTGGCGCTGCTGCGCGAGCTGCCCGAAGCGCGCGAACCGGACGTGCACGCGCTCATCGGCGAGCTGCAACCGGTGGACTGGGTGCTGGTCGAAGGCTTCAAGCATGCCGCGCTGCCCAAGGTCGAGGTGTGGCGCGCCGCGCTGGGCCAGCCGGTGCTGTACCCGGACGATGCGCGCGTGATCGCCGTCGCCACGGACGATCCCGCGGCGCTGCCGGCGCCGCCCGGCGCGCTGCCGGTGCTGCCGCTCAACAGCCCCGGCGCGGTGGCGGACCGCTTGCTCGCCTGGGGCGAGCGCTTCAACTACACAGGAGACACGCATGGCTGAACGGCCCCCGCTGCTGAGCCTGGACGAGGCCCAGCAGCGCCTGGTGGAAGGCGCGCGGGCGCAGGCGATCCGCGACACCGAGGAGCTTTCCACCTTCGATGCGCTCAACCGCGTGCTGGCGCAAGACGTGGTTTCGCCGCTGGACGTGCCCCCGGCCGACAACAGCTCCATGGACGGCTACGCCGTCCGTGCCGCCGACGTGAAGCCCGGCGAGGCGATGCCCGTGTCGCAGCGCATTCCCGCCGGCCACGTGGGCCAGGCGCTGCAGCCCGGCACCGCCGCGCGCATCTTCACCGGCGCGCAGATGCCGCCCGGCGCCGACGCGGTGGTGATGCAGGAGGACGCCACGGCCGGCGAGGGCACGGTCGCCTTCAACGCCGCCCCCGCGTCCGGCCAGTGGGTGCGCCCGCGCGGCGAGGA
>JAEYPG010000502.1 GCA_023410975.1 Pseudomonadota bacterium | reverse complement strand
CCGGCACGATGCCCGCGAGGAACAGCTTGGAGATGGAGACGTTGGCCGCGACGCCGAAGATCACGAAGCCGATGGACGGCGGGATCACCGGCGCGATGATGCCGGCCGAGGCGATGAGGCCGCCGCTGCGGGCCTTGTCGTGGCCGGCCTTGACCATCATGGGCAGCAAGAGCGCGGCCAGCGCCGCGGTGTCGGCCACGGCCGAGCCCGACAGCGCCGCGAGCATGCACGCCGCCAGGATCGCCACGAAGCCCAGGCCGCCCCTCTTGTGGCCCACGAGCGTGAGCGCCAGCTTGACGATGCGCGCGGACAGGCCCCCGACGTTCATGATCTCGCCGGCAAGCATGAAGAAAGGCACGGCCAGCAGCGGGAAGCTGTCGGCGCCGTTGATCACGTTCTGCGCCAGGATCTGCGCATCGAACATGTCCAGGTGCCACATCAGCGCCACACCCGAGACCAGCAGCGAGTACGCGATGGGAATGCCCAGCGCCATGGCGCCCAGCAGCGAGCCCAGGAAGATGAAGACGGTCATGGTGGAGTCCTTGTGCTTGTTCTGAGGCGGCGCGGCTTCAGCGCTGCGCGGCGGTGCGAGCGGGCTGGCCGTCGAGCTTCATGGGCTCGTCCAGGTGCAGCTCGTGCAGCGCGGCCAGGTCCTCCGACTCCTGCACCATCACCAGCTCCTCGTCGCGGACCTTGCCGGTGAGCGTGCGGATGAGCTCGCGCAGCAGCAGCAGCGCCGCGGAGACGGCGAAGAACACGCCCGAGGCGTAGAAGATCGCCACCGAGGCGCCCGTCACCGGCGCCTGCACGTCGGCGTTGATCTGCGCCTGCACCAGGCTGCCCTGGAACAGCAGCCACGTGACGTAGAGCATGGCGAGCTGCGAGATCACCAAGCACACCTTCTTGCCCGTCTTGCCCAGGCGCGACACGAGCATGTCGGTGCCCAGGTGGCCGTGCTCCTTGATGGCCACGATGGCGCCCAGGAACGTCAGCCACACGAACAGCCAGCGCGAGACCTCCTCGCTGACGGTGATGCCGGAGTTGAAGGCGTAGCGCAGCACCACGTTGCCGAACACCAGCACCACCATGATGGCCAGCGCCAGCGCAATCAGCGCGTCCAGCAGGCGGCAGTACGCATCGAGAAATTTGTTCATGAAGAAGTCTCCTGGCTGTAGTCAGCGCGGCAGGACGCGGATCAGAGACGCAGCGCGGGCGTGTCCCGGCCAAAGCGTTCGGACAGCGCTGTCCGGCGCGTCTTCAGGACCGGGTAAAATCGAAACCGGTTTCCGCAAGTTTACAGAAACCGGTTTCTTAAGCATTCGGACTAACCCGAACGTGGCGCGAAGATGGCGGAGCCGCGCCGTGCGCTGTCCGGGCCGCGCGCGCGCTGTGGCTGGCGCCAGGCGGCGCTGGGCCAGTGGGATGCCGACCCTTACTTGGCCGCCGTGGTTGCGCCGCGGGCCTTGGCGATCTCGTTCTGGAATTCGCTCACCAGCGCCGGGTCCAGGCTCTTGGTATAGCTCTCCGTCACGGGCTTGAGCTTGTCGCGCAGGCGCTCGCGCTCCGCGGCGCTGAGCTCGTTCACGGCCATGCCCTTGGAGCCGAAGCTCTTGAGCGCCGCGGCCTCGGCCTCGCGGTTGATCTTGCGCTGGTAGGCCGTGGCCTCCCGGGCCGCTTCCAACAGCACTTTTTGCTCGTCGGCGCTGAGCTTGTCCCAGGTCTTCTTGCTGAACAGCACGATCAGCGGGTCGTAGACGATGCGCGTGAGCGACAGGTACTTCTGCACCTCGTCGAAGCGGCCGGTCTCGATGGTGGGCAGCGGGTTGTCCTGGCCGTCCACCGCCTTGCTTTCCAGCGCCGAGTACAGCTCCGTGAAGGCCAGCGGCACCGGGTTGGCGCCCAGGGCGTTGTAGATGTCCACGAAGATCGGGATCTGGATCGAGCGCATCTTCAACCCTTGCAGATCCTCCCACTTGGTGATGGGCCGCTTGCTGTTGGTGACGGAGCGGAAGCCGTTCTCCCAGTAGGCCAGGCCCACCAGGCCCTTCTCGGGCAGCTTGTCCAGCAGCTTGCGGCCGAAGGGACCGTCCACCACCTGGTCGGCCTCGCGCGCGTCGTTGAAGGCCATGGGCAGGTAGAAGATGCCGAAGTCCTTGTTCATGGTGGACAGCAGGCCCGGGCTGACGAAGGTGGCGTCCACCATGCCGCCCTGCAGCGAGGAGATGACCTGCGCGTCGCCGCCCAGCGTGCCGCCGGCGAAGAGCTTGGCCTTCATCTTGCCGCCGCTCTTGGCCACCACCAGCTCGGCGAACTTCTGTCCGCCCTTGCTGAAGGGATGGTCCGCGCTTTGCGCCGAGGCGAACTTGAAGGAGCGTTCCTTGAAGTCCGCCGCGTGCGCGACGGTGGCGGACAGCAGCGAGGCGGCCGCGAAGGCGCCGGACAGCGCGGTGGCGAGCAGGTTGCGACGGATGCGGTTCATGCTTTGTCTCCTTGGGTCATCTGGACGGGGTCCGTGGATTCGGTTGCGGATTCAACGGCCAGGGCGCTGCCCTGGACCTTGGTTCAGGTGATGGCGCCGAGCTGCCAGGGCACGAACTCGTTCTGCCCGTAGCCGTGGATCTCGCTGCGGGTGCGCTCGCCTGAGGCCACGCGCAGCAGCAGGTCGAAGATCCGCTGGCCGGCGGCCTCGATGCTTTCCAGCCCCTCGGCGATGCCGCCGCAGTCGATATCCATGTCGTCCTGCTGGCGCCGCCACAGTGCCGAGTTGGTGGCCAGCTTCAGCGAGGGCACGGGCGCGCAGCCGTAGGCCGAGCCGCGGCCGGTGGTGAAGCAGATCAGGTTGGCGCCGCCGGCCACCTGGCCGGTGGCGGAGACCGGGTCGTAGCCGGGCGTGTCCATGAACACCAGCCCCTTGGCGCGCACCGGCTGCGCGTACTCGACCACGTCCACCAGGTTCGTGGTGCCGCCCTTGGCGACCGCGCCCAGCGATTTCTCCAGGATGGTGGTCAGGCCGCCGGCCTTGTTGCCGGCCGAGGGGTTGTTGTTGAGCTCCGCGCCCATGCGTTCGCAGTGCTGTTCCCACCAGCGGATGCGCGCCAGCAGCTTGTGCGCGACCTCCTCGCTCACGGCGCGCTGCGTCAGCAGGTGCTCCGCGCCGTAGATCTCCGGCGTCTCCGACAGGATGGCCGTGCCGCCATGGCGCACCAGCAGGTCCATGGCCGCGCCCAGCGCCGGGTTGGCGGTGATGCCGGAGTAGCCGTCGGAGCCGCCGCACTGCAGGCCTACCGCCAAGTGGCCCGCGCTCACCGGCTGGCGCCGCGCCTCGTTGGCTTGCGGCAGCAGCGCGCGCACCTGCTCGATGCCGCGGGCCACGGCGTTGGCCGTGCCGCCGCTGTCCTGGATCGTGAAGCCGTGCAGCCGCGCCTGGCTCGACAAGCCTTCCTGCTCCACCAGCTCGGCGATCTGGTTCGTCTCGCAGCCCAGTCCCACCACCAGCACGGCGGCGAAGTTGGCGTGCCGCGCGTAGCCCGCCAGCGTGCGGCGCAGCACGCGCAGCCCCTCGCCCTGCGCGTCGATGGCACAGCCGCTGCCGTGCGTGAGCGCCACCACGCCGTCCACGTTCGGAAAGGCTTCCAGCGCCTCGGGGCGCAGGTCGCGGCGGAAGTGGTCGGCGATGGCGCGCGCCACCGTGGCCGAGCAGTTCACCGAGGTCAGCACGCCCACGTAGTTGCGCGTGGCCACGCGGCCGCCGGCGCGCACGATGCCCTGGAAGGTGGCCGCGGGCGTGATGGGTGCGAGTGCCCGGGCCTGCGTGCCGAAGCGGTGCTCGCGCTCGAAGCTCGCCATGCCGAGGTTGTGCACGTGCACGTGCTGGCCGGCGCGGATGGACTGCGTGGCGACGCCGATGACCTGCCCGTAGCGGCGCACCGGCGCGCCTTCGGCGATGTCGCGCACCGCCAGCTTGTGGGCGGCGGGCACGAGCCCGGACACCGTGACGCCCTCTTCGGCGATGGCCTGGCCCGACACCAACTGGCGCCGCGCGATCACGACGTCGTCCTGCGGGTGCAGGCGGATGACGGGAGAAATGTGTTCGCTCATGTCTTTAATTCGAGAATCCTGATCCGGCCGTGCGCAGTCGTTTTTCCCGCCTGAAAAAATCAGGCCCGGAGTTGGCAAGGTGGTTGGGGTACTGCGTATTTTTTCCAAAGCTCCGCCCGTCCCCGCGGCACCGGGCCGGGAGCTGGATCGGCAAAGGAAATTCAGAGGTATTCGAAACTCAGCTGTAGGCGGCGCCTCTCAAACTGGTTTCAGCGTTGGGGTTGGCCTGGTCCCAGTTGCGTTCGAGCGAGAGTTTCACGTGCTCCAGGTGCTCGTGCATGGCGGCGCGGGCGGCGTCGGCATCGCGGCGGATGATGGCGTCCACGATGCCGCGGTGCTCCTCGATCGCCTCGGCGTGGCGCTGCGGGTTGTCGAAGTGCTCGTCGATCTTGCGGAACATCGAGCTGTACCTGAAGTTCCAGAGCTGCTGCACCACGTGCGCCAGCGCGCTGTTGGCGCAGGCCTCGGCGATGCGCACATGGAACAGGCAGTCCGCGTCGAGGGCGGTGGAGCGGGCGCTGAACTCCTCTTCCATCATCGCCAGCGTTTCCTCGATGCGGGCGTGGTCCGCCGTCGTGGCATTGCGAGCCGCCATGGCGGCCGTCTCGCATTCGATGAGCTGCCGCGCCGCGATCACCTCGAACGGGCCCGGGTCGGCGATCAGGGAGGTGTTGGCCGGCATGAGCCGCTTCGGCGTGACGAACACGCCCATGCCGACGCGGATGTCGATGAGCCCGTCGATCTCCAGCGCAATGAGCGCCTCGCGCACCGAGGCCCGGCTCACGCCCAGCTGCTGCGCCAGGTCCCGCTCCGACGGCAGGCGCGCGCCGGGCGCGTATTCGCCCTTGGCGATCAGCTCGCCGATCTGGTCGGCGATCTGCCGGTACAGGCGCTGGGTGGTGACGATCTGCAGGGGCATGGGTGTTCAACAGGAAGAGCCGGGTGACAGGCTCAGCATACCGGGCTCTGGTATGGCTCGGCTCCCAGGTGGCTGAGTGGTCAGGCCACCTGTGGAAATAGTAGGGCGCTACGGATGCCGGGTCACCAGGGTTAATACTTAGCCAGGGTTTTGAGTCGTGACGGTGGGTTGATATGTCCGCTGCCGGATATTCAGACCCGGAAAATGAATCGGCCCATGCAGTCCAGGCTGCATGGGCCGATTTTCAAGGCGGGCTTGCCATTTCACGGGCCATTTCGGCGGCCCGTTTCAGGCAGCGCGGGCCTTATTCGAGGCTGGGCAGCGGCGCGTCGCCGCCAGTGCTCAGCAATCCGGTGCGGCTGTAGATGCCCAGCTTGTCGCGCGTGTCGGTGATGTCGAGGTTGCGCATGGTCAGCTGGCCGATGCGGTCGCGCGGCGAGAACACCGACTCGCCCTTTTCCATCGTCAGGCGCTCGGGGTGGTAGGTGAGGTTCGGCGACTCGGTGTTGAGGATCGAGTAGTCGTTGCCGCGGCGCAGCTCCAGCGTGACCTCGCCGGTGACGGCGCGCGCCACCCAGCGCTGGGCGGTCTCGCGCAGCATGATGGCCTGCGGGTCGAACCAGCGGCCCTGGTACAGCAGGCGGCCCAGGCGGCGGCCGTTGTCGCGGTACTGCTCGATGGTGTCCTCGTTGTGGATGCCGGTGACCAGCCGCTCGTAGGCGGCGAACAGCAGCGCCAGGCCCGGGGCCTCGTAGATGCCGCGGCTCTTGGCCTCGATGATGCGGTTCTCGATCTGGTCGCTCATGCCCAGCCCGTGGCGGCCGCCGATGCGGTTGGCTTCCAGGATCAGCTCGACCGGGTTGTCGAAGGTCTTGCCGTTGAGGGCCACGGGCTGGCCTTCCTCGAAGCGCACGCGCACTTCTTCGGCCTTGACCTCGACCTCGTCCTTCCAGAACGCCACGCCCATGATCGGATTGACGATCTTGATGCCGGAGTTCAGGTGCTCCAGGTCCTTGGCCTCGTGCGTGGCGCCGAGCATGTTGGAGTCGGTCGAGTAGGCCTTCTCCGCGGACATCTTGTAGCCGAAGCCCGCGGCCGTCATGAACGCCGACATCTCGGCGCGGCCGCCGAGCTCGTCGATGAAGGTCTGGTCCAGCCAGGGCTTGTAGATGCGCAGCGCCGGGTTGGTCAGCAGACCGTAGCGGTAGAAGCGCTCGATGTCGTTGCCCTTGAAAGTGCTGCCGTCGCCCCAGATGTGGACGTCGTCCTCCTTCATCGCGGCCACCAGCATCGTGCCGGTGACGGCGCGGCCCAGCGGCGTGGTGTTGAAGTAGGTCACGCCCGCGGTGGAGATGTGGAAGGCGCCGCACTGCAGCGCGGCGATGCCTTCGTGCGCCAGCTGCAGCCGGCAGTCGATGAGCCGGGCGGCTTCCGCGCCGTACTCCATGGCCTTGCGCGGGATGGCGTCGTAGTCGGGCTCGTCGGGCTGGCCGAGGTTGGCGGTGTAGGCGTAGGGAACGGCGCCCTTCTTGCGCATCCAGTGCAGCGCGGCGCTGGTGTCCAGGCCGCCGGAGAAGGCGATGCCGACCTTCTGGCCGAGCGGCAGGCTTTCGAGGATCGTGCTCATGGCGTGTTCAACCGAAGTGGCAGATGTAGTGGTAGGGCTCCGTCACGCGGATCTCGAAGCTGGAGTTCGCCGGGATGCTGAACTGCTCGCCGGCGCCGGAGCGGCGCCATTCGCCGCTGCCCGCGAGCTTGTACTCGCAGAAGCCCGCCACGCACTCCATCACCTCGGCCGCGCCGGTGTTGAAGGTCAGCGTCGCGGGCAGGATCACGCCCACGGACTTCTTCGTGCCGTCGGCCAGCGTGATGCCGTGGCTCACGCACTTGCCGTCGAAATAGACGTTGGCGCGGGTGGCGACGGTCACGCCGTCGAACTTCTCGGTGCTCATAAGGTGATGGGGCTGGGAACGCAAAGGGTGAAATCTTACTGACCCCGCGCGGCCTCCCCGCCGCACGGCTGGAGCGGGCCGGTGTCGCGCGCCCCAGGACGCAGCGCCCGCCTCCTTCCTCGCCATGCGCATGACCTTGGAAACATCGCTTCGTTGGCCGCGCCGGGACGGCTGGGCACAGTGGCGGCGTTTCAAGTTGTAGAGCGGACCGGGGAGGTCCTGCCAGCAGGAGCGCCGCATGTATTTGTCCCATTCGGGCCGTCCCGGGGCAGGAGCCCGCAATGCCCGATGACGCCGATCGCCTGGTGCAGTGGCTGCTGGCCGGCGTGACGTGGAAGACCACCGTGTTCCACGTCGGCCAGTACTGCGGACGCTGGCACGCCTCCACCGCCGGCCGCTCGCTGGCGAGCTTCCATGCCGTGCTGCGCGGGCGCTGCTGGCTGCACCGGCCCGGGCGGCCGGCCGTGGCGCTGGAGGAGGGCGAGGCGGTGTTCCTGCTGCGCGACCTGCCGCACCACCTCTCGCCCGACGCCAACCCCGCCGCGCCCGCGCTGCCCACGCCGCTGCAGCCGACCTGGCCGGCGCGCGCCGGCGGCACCGCACTGGCCTGTGGCTTCGTCGGCTTCGAAGGGCCGCTCACGGCCTGGCTGCTGGGCGCGCTGGACGATCCGCTGCTGCTGCGCCGCGGCCAGCCTGAAGGCGACCTGCACCAGGCCGCGCGCGTGTTTGATCTCATGCGCGAGGAGGCCGACCGCTGCACCTGCCCCCTGGGCCAGCCCGATGAGGACACGCCATCCGCGCTGCTGGAGCGCCTGGCAGGGTTGCTGTTTCACTACGTGCTGCGCCACGCCGTGCGCCATGACGGCGCCGCCGCGGCCCGCGCCGGGCTGTGGTGCCTGGCGCGGCACCCGCAGCTCGCGCCGCTGCTGTCGCGGCTGCTGGAGCAGCCCTCGCAGGACTGGACCGCGCAGCGCATGGCCGAGAGCGTGCACAGGTCGCGCGCGCGTTTCTTCCGCGAGTTCACGTCAGCCTGCGGCGAGCCGCCGGCGCAGTTCCTGCAGCGGCTGCGCATGCAACTGGCGGCGCAGCGCCTGCACCGCGGCGACAGCGTGGCGCGCGCGGCGCAGTTCGTGGGCTACCAGTCCGACGCGGCCTTCACGCGCGCCTTCCGCCAGGTGCTGGGCGTGCTGCCCGGCGCGTGGCAGCGCACAAGCCCTGCCGCCGCGGCCCCGCACTGAGCCCGTGGCGAGACGAATGAGCAAGAAGCTGCGACGCGGCCGCATGGCGCCGTGGCGCGCGGCCCCGAAGAATTCCCGGCATCGACATTCCCCGTTGCGACCCTCATGACCCGACTCACCCTGCACACGCTGGAAAGCGCCCCCGAGGCCAGCCGCCCGATGGTGGCGCGCGCCATCGCCAACAACGGCTTCCTCCCCAACCTCATCGGCGTGCTGGCCAACGCACCGGTTGCGCTGGAAACCTACTTGGCCGTGGGCGAGATCAACGGCCGCGCCAGCCTGTCGCTGCCGGAGCGCGAGGTGGTGCAGATCACCGCCGCGCGGCTGCACGGCTGCGATTTCTGCGTCGCCGGCCACAGCGCCCTCGCCACCAAGAAGGCCGGGCTCGGCGCCGCCACGGTGGTGGCGCTGCAGCGCGGCGAGCCCACCGGCCAGGCGCGGCTCGATGCGCTGCAAGCCTTCACGGCTGCCGTGATCGCGTCGCGCGGCGCGGTGGCCGACGAAGCGCTGGGCGCCTTCCTGGCGGCCGGCTTCACGCAGGCCCAGGCG
>JAEYPG010000206.1 GCA_023410975.1 Pseudomonadota bacterium | reverse complement strand
GGGTCAGGGGCATCGTCGTCCAGGCCCTTGGCATGGGCAACATGAACGTGCCGATGTACGAGGCCGTCAAGTACGCCATCTCGAAGAACGTGCCCGTGGTGGTATCGACCCGCGTCCACAACGGGCGCGTGTTGCCAAGCTACGGGTTCGTGGGCGGCGGCAAGACGACCCACGAAGCGGGCGCGGTGATGGCCGACGATCTCAAGCCGGCCAAGGCGCGGATCCTGTTGATGCTGTTGTTGCAAAGCGGGGTGTCTGGCCAGGCAGACCTGCAGTCCGCCTTCAACCGTTGAAGTGACCGCGGTGCCATGGCGCAATGCAGAGGATTCCCGCGAGAGATTGCTCGGTTCCAAGCAGCACTTCGGCTCTGAGCTCAAGGGTAGCGGGCTGCACTTGGCTGGGCAACGGCCATAGGCGTCCCAGCAGCACAACGACGCGCCGGGGGCCGTCGGCTGCCTCTTGAGCTGGCGCAGCAGGTGCGCGAAATGCCGCCGCAAGGTAGGGTGTGGGCCAAGGCCGGGACGAACTCGCACTGGGCTACCATGCCCCGGCTCTGGCGGCGGACAGGCGCGTGCGCAGATCTCCCGCATGGGACCTGCGGCGGCGCTGGTCTGCTCAGGGAACTTCCCGAAGGTTTTCCAGCGGGCGCCTGCTGTTGGCGGCGGTGTAAATCCGCTGTTTTTTGGCGGTGACGTGCCGTTTTTCGGACGAGCCACTCTCGCCGCCGCAGCAAGGGCGGACGGGCTGTCTTCTTCCGGCGCCATCAGCGCCAGGGTGTGACCGAGGTAGAACGAGATCGCTACTGTCGAGTAGCGGGGATGCGGCAGACGTGTCGCCGCACCAGGCTCAAGCGGCCGGCTGACGTGTCTTCTTCAATTGGCGCTGAGCTGCCGTCCGGATGCGCTGCGCAGCTCGCTTGGGGGAGTCATTGACGCAGCTCCAGTCGTCGTGCCACCACTTGATCACCCTGGATGCCTCTTCCACCGTTTCTGACGCAACGACACGTTGAACCTCATCGGCCACGGCATGCCACCAGTCCTGCTCTTCGAAGTCGCTGACCTTGGGATCGATAGCGCTGCGGTAGATCGACTTGACCTGATCGAGAGTCAACACGGTGAAGATCCTCAGGGGTGCCTGCAGGTCCTATTGTTGTGCCGTGGACCATGCTGGCATCGAGAGCCACGCCGACTGGGCGGGGATTGGAGGCAACGTTGGCAACAGAACCTCCACAAGGAAGGTGCTCCTCGGTTGGACAGCAGCAGCGTTAGAAGGGCTCGTCATCTTCCCAGGGCAGTGGGGCTTGCTCGGGCATGAGGTTATCGCGGAACGCCTGCTGGATCTGCGGCCCGTAGGCGGCCCAGAGCTCGTCACGCAGCAGGTCCAGGATCTCGAAGACGGCCAGCGCCTGCTCGGGCGTCCAGTGCGCGGGTAATTCCACGAACCGCGCCCCAGCCCTGGCCTTGTGCGCCGGGCTCATGCACGGCTCCTGACGGTGGACTTGCCCCGAGGCGCGGTGGTGCGAGCGGCCTGCCGCTGCGCAGCCCGCTCCTCGGCTTCCTTCTTCCGGTACGACTCGCCGTCGATGCGCACGACTTCTGCTCGGTGTACGAGGCGATCGACCAGCGACACGACGCAGGCGGCGTTGGGGAAGACCTGGTTCCACTCGGCGAACATCTTGTTGGTGGTCACCACCGTGCTCTTGGTGAGGTAGCGCCGGCTCACGAGTTCGAACAGCAGGTCGGCGTGGCGGTCGGAGTAGGACAGGTAGCCGACCTCATCGACTAATGTTGCGCGCAACATTAGTCGATTCATGTGGAGTGCCCGGTAATGTGGAGCTGGCGACCGAAGCCCTGGGGGCAGCGGACGATCTACTCAACATAACCATACTGCGGCGCGGGCGTACCTTGAACGGCTCACATCGGTCAAGGAGACCGCCATGCTTGAGCAGCTGTTCCCCAGGCACTACCCGCGCTATGAGGCTTCCGTGCACAGCCACGACCTCCGCACGTTCGCGAACTGGTTGGTTCGGGTTGGTTACGGACCTGAGCCTGCTCACGGTCATGTCCGCCGTCTACGTCAGGTACTTGAGCCTGCAGGCAGAGCACTTGGTGCACAAGTTCCGGGTGTCGAGTTGGATCGCCTGTTCGCGGCGATGCCTCGCGATTCTCTGTTCGTTGCCACCCAACGGGCCTTCTCGCGCTGTCTTGCTGCGCATGACCGACTTCTGCCGGAAGCTGACGTTCGACCCCATGGGCCAGTACTTGCTGCCTACAAGGAGCAGCTGACTGCGGTTCGAGGCTTGGCCGCATCTACCGTCACCCATCATATGAACACGGCCGAGGTATTCCTGAACGAGGCCCTGCCTCCAGGCATGCCGATCAGCGGCCTATCGCGCAGTGCAGTTGAACGTCACGTGGTTGCCATGGGCAACCGCATCAGCCGCCAGTCCATGCAGCACTGCGTGGCTCACCTGCGCTCGTTCCTGCGGTTCTGCCATGCACGGGGCCTTCTACTGCAGCCTCTGGACGCCATCGATACACCGCGTGTGTATCGTGATGAGCTGCCACCCAGAGCATTGCCATGGCCCACGGTGTTGCAACTGCTGCGTTCCATCGATCGACGTCAAGGCAAGGGCTGTCGTGACTACGCGATCCTGCATCTGGTGTCGCACTACGGCCTACGTCCATGCGAGGTCGCGGCCCTGAGGCTGGACTCTATCGACTGGGAGGCCTGCACGCTTCGAGTGGAGCAGCGCAAGACCAGCTCGGCCCTGACGCTGCCATTGGCCAGTCGAACCGTACGGATCCTGCAGCACTACCTCCTCCAAGGGCGGCCGCCCAGCGATCGACAGGAGCTGTTCCTGCGTGCCAGGTGTCCTTCCGGACCACTGGGGAAGTACGCCGTGGGCGAGGTATACCGCGACCGTGCCGATCGCAGTGGACTGGTCGAGTTGCGAGGCACCTCGGTGTACAGCCTCAGGCATACCTTCGCGATGCGGCTGCTCGACCGCGGCGTGGGCATCAAGCTCATCGGGGATGTTCTTGGGCATCGTGCTCTGGAGAGCACCTGCGTGTACCTGAGGCTGCAGCTTGACGCTCTGCGTGACGTTGCCCTTCCTCTGCCATCGGCTACCCCAGCCGGGCAACAGGGAGCGCAGCGATGAGCACGCCGCTTCCGACAGGCGCCGTTGAGCACAGCATCTCGGCATACCTTGAACATCAGAGGGCATTGGGGCGCGCCTACCAGCACGAAGAAGACATCTTGAAGTCCTTGAGCCGCTGTCTTGCCTTGGCAGGCGCCCAGGACCTCGATCTCGCTGTCTTCGACCAATGGTGTGCTTCACTCGCCAGGCTGAACGCCACCGTGCGGCGCAATCATCAGCGCACCGTGTACAAGTGGTGCCTCTACCGCCGGCGCGAAGATCCGTCCTGCTTCGTCCCCGACCCCAACCGCTTCCCGAGGGCAGAGCCGTACATAGCGCCTGTCATCGTCTCGCCAGAAGCGGTCGCACGCATGCTGGATGCCGCCAACGCGGTACTTGTGACGCCGGATTCCCCGCTGCGCCCCCATGTCCTGCGCCTGGCCACGGCGCTGCTGTACTCGGCCGGGCTGCGCCGCGGTGAACTGTTGCGACTGGAACTTGGCGACGTCAACATGCGCGACGCCGTGCTACGGATCCGCGAGTCGAAGTTCCATAAGTCGCGGTGGGTGCCGCTGTCCAGCGACGCAGGCACCGAACTGCGGTTCTACATCGAGCGTTGCCAGCAACAGTGGGGCAGACAGCCTCCTGAGACACCCGTGTTGTGCCACGGTGCCCGACGCTGCAGCGGCTACACCGGCACGGGGCTGAGCAGGGGGCTGCATGAACTGATGGACGCAGCAGCCGTGCGCGGCTGGGACGGTCGTCGCCCGCGCCTGCATGACCTGCGCCATAGCTTTGCGGTGCAGTGCCTGCTGCGCTGGTACCGGCAAGGCGCTGACGTGCAGTCGCAGCTGCCCAAGCTGGCCATGTACATGGGCCACGTCTCGATCGTGTCCACCGCCTACTACCTGCGCTGGATCCCGGAGCTGGCCCAAGCGGCCAGTGACCGCTTCGAGTCCCGCTTCGGTGCGTTGCTGCAGGCTCAGGAGGCGCCATGAAGACGCCATACCCGAACAGCCTCGGCCGCGCGTTGGTGCAATTCTTCCAGGACTACCTGCCTGCCCAGCGCGGCATGAGCACCCACACGATCCGCAGCTACCGTGATGCGATCGTGCTGTTCCTTCGCTTTGTGGCGCAAGAGGCCGGGAGGCCGGTGGAAGCCCTGGAGATTGACGATCTACGGGCCGACCGGGTCACGAGGTTCCTGGCTCAGCTGGAGCAGCAGCGCGGCAACCGCATCGCCACCCGCAACGCCAGGCTGGCGGCACTGCACACGCTGGCCAAGTACTTGGCACTGGACCATCCACAGCACATGGCCACGCTGCAGGCGCTGCTGGCGGTGCCGTTCAAGCGCGGGGCACGCGATGCACCCATTGAGTATCTGGAGTACGAGGAGGTGCGCGAGCTGCTGGCGGTGATCGATCGCAGCCATGAACTTGGTCGGCGGGACTACGCGCTGTTCGCGCTGATGTTCAACACCGGCGCACGCGTTCAGGAGATCCTCAACCTCACTGCCGCTGACGTGCGGCTGGATCCGCCGGCGCAGGTACGTCTGACCGGCAAGGGCAACAAGGTCAGGGTGTGCCCGATCTGGTCCTCCACGGCCCAACTGCTGCGGCCGCTGTGCATGCCCTGCGATGGAGCTGGACATGGTAGACCGCTGTTCGTAAACCACCGCGGTGAACCCTTGACCCGCTTCGGCGTACGGTACCTGCTGCAGCGTTACATGGCCCAGGCTGCACAGCGATGCACGACGCTGCGCGGCAAGTCGATCCACCCGCACTCGCTGCGTCACACGACCGCGATCCACTTGCTCAAGGCCGGCGTGGACTTCGCCAGCATCAGCCAGTGGTTGGGCCACGCAAGCCTGAACACGACCATGAACTACGCCCGGGCCGACCTTGACCTGAAGCGGCAGGCCTTGCTCCAGGTGTTCCCCGACGCCCTGGCCGCGCCGAGGGCCGGCCGCACTGGCCTGCCACCTCGCATTGGGCTGGTCGACTGGCTTCGCAGGCTGTGAGTTATGTGGAGCTGGGAATCGCTGACGCCGAGCGGCCGCGGATCGCCAGCTCCACATTACCGGGCACTCCACATGAGTCGATGAGCAACAGGTCGGGCGCGGCATAGCGCTGCAGCCGCCGGCGCAGCGCCGAGTCGCTGTCCAGGGCGGCGAGCTCGCTGAGCATGTGCCCGGCGGTGGTGAAGAGCACGGTGTGGCCGGCCAGCACGGCCTGGTAGCCCAGGTTGGCCGCGCACATCGACTTGCCCACGCCGTTGGGTCCCACCAGCACGACGTTGGTGGCGTCGGTCATGAACTCCAGCCCCATGAGGTCTTCGATGGCGGCGCGGTCGATCTCCTTGGGCCAGCTCCAGTCGAAGTCGGCCAGCGGCTTGAACTGGCCGATGTGGGCTCCGCGCAGCCGCCGCTGCAGGCTGCGGTGAGAGCGCTCGGCGCTCTCCCACTGCAGCCACTGGTGCACGCGGCGCTGCGACTCGGGCTCGGTCATGAGCTCGCCCCAGTGCGCGAGCAGCCCGTGCAGGCGCAGCGCCGTGGCCTGCGCGCGCAGCTCGGCCAGCGTGAACGTGGCGTCACTCGGCGCCAGGGTCTTCAGGAGGGTGTTCGGGACGGCAGCCATGGCGGTCGTAGGTCTCCAGCGCGTGCAGGCGCACCGGCGCGTCGCGGCGGGCGACGTGCTCGGGCAGGATCAGTGGGATGGGAGGTGGCAGCCCGGCGGCTTCGCGGGCGCGCTCCAGGGCCAGGCTCACGGCGTTGGGATGCGGCACGCCGCGGGCAATGGCGTCGAGGATGGCTGCTTGCAGCGGCTGTGCGCCGTAGCGCTGCAGCAGCCGCAGCAAGGCGCTGGTGATGGTGCCGAGGTTGTGGCCGTGGGCAGCGGCCATCTGCAGCAGTTGCGCACTGGCCGGCGCGGCCTGGGCCAGCTGGTCGTAGCCACGGTGCTGGCGGGCCTGGCGCTTGTGCGTGACGAGGGCCTGCACGTGCGCGGGGTCCTCGATCTGCTGGCCGCGGTCCCAGCAGCGCACGTGGCAGGCCAGCTCGGCAGGGCCGTCGAAGATGCGCACGTGCTGCTCGTCGGCCAGCACGGCCAGGGTGCGCTGCACGTGGGTATGCGGCACCGAGTAGTCGTTGAGGTCGAAGCGCACATAGGGCGTCTTGCCCACGGCCGCGGCCACACGCTCGCCCAGCGCCCAGTCGTGAGAGGGCAGCGGCAGCAGATGGCCCTGCTCGGCCTCGAAGGCGCCGCGCACCGTCTGGCGGTGATCCTGTGGCCAGGGCCGCTCGCACGCCGCACCGTCGCACCAGCGCCGGGCCTGCGCGTTGAGGTCGGCCAGGTCGGTGAAGCTGCGTGCGGCGAAGAAGCTGGTGCGTACGTAACCAATAGCCCGCTCCACGCGCCCCTTCTCGTTGCCGCGCCTCACCGCCACGGGCCGGGGTTCGAAGCGGTAGTGCGACGCCAGGGCCAGCAGCGTCGGATGCAGCCGAATGGCATCGCCCACGCGCTCCAGCACGGCGCTTCGCAGGTTGTCGTAGAGCAGGATCCGCGGACTGCCTGACCACGCGGTAAAGGCCTCGACATGGCCACGCAGGAAGCTGTCCATGCGGGCGTCGAGGAAGAACCTCAGGAAGATGCGCCGCGAGTAGCTCAGCACCATCACGAAGGCCATGAGCGGACGGCGGGCGCGGCCGATCTGGACGTAGCCGAAGTGGCCCCAGTCCACCTGGGCCTGCTCGCCGGGCAGCGTGCGCAGCCGCAGGTACGCCTGCGCTGCCGGCCGCGGACGCAGCGCGGCTACCAGGTGGCGGAAGTGATGCGCGCCGCCGACGTAGCCACGCTCGCTGACCATGACGTAGAGCCGGCTGGCTGCGAGCGTCGGGTACTTGGCCAGCGTCTCGGCGATGAAGGCCCGGTACGGATCGAGCCGGCTGGGCCGCGGCGTCAGTGCGTGCGGCGTGAGTCCTTCGCTGCCGAGCACGCGCTGCACGGTGTCGCGGTGCACGTGCAGTTGGCGCGCGATGGTGCCTACCGGCCAGCGCTCGGCGTGGTGCAGCCGCAGGATCTCGACAGTGAGCTCAAGGGAGATGGTCACGGCCGCGCCCCTGACCTTGCCCCCGAAAACCGTAGCTCTTACTGATCGGCGCGTTGTCTGCTAAAGCTCGGTGGCGAAGCAAACAAGCGCTCCGCGGGGCTTCTCCTGCTGTAGTTGTTCTCAGTCCAGCGCGCTGGTCAGTAGCTGATGGTCAAATCAGAGGATGGAGCTACTGGATGAAAGATAAGCAGACCCGTGCCAGGTACACGCTGGAATTCAAGCTGGAGGCGGTGCGGCTGGTCAATGAGGGGCAGCCGGTGCCGGTGACGGCGAAGGTTCTGGGGATACCGAAGGCGACACTGGGCAACTGGGTTCGTGAGGCGGCCAAGGGGACGCTGAAGGGTGCCGGGGACAAGCCGGTGACGGCCGAGCAGATGGAAATTGCGCGGCTGAGGGCCGAGCTCGCGCGCGTGAAAATGGAGCGCGACGTATTGGAAAAAGCGACGGCGTACTTCGCGAAAGCGCGGGGGTGAAGTACGCCTGGATCGAGCGCCACGGCCGGCCATGGCCGCTGTCGCTGACCTGCGAGGTGCTACGCGTGAGCGTCAGCGGGTACCTGGAACATCGACGTCGGCGCGATGCGCGCCAGCCCAGCCGGCCAGGTTCGGGGCGGCTCAGCGATGAGGTGTTGCTGGTGCACATGCGTGCCATCCATGCCGATATGCGCCAGGAGTACGGTTGGCCGCGGATGTGGAAGGAGCTGCTGGCGCGCGGTCACCGCGTGGGCAAGGAGCGTGTGCGCCGCCTCATGAGCCGGCACGGCATCAGGGCGCGCGGCAGGCGCAAGTACGTCGTCACCACCGACAGCCGACACCAGCTGCCGGTGGCACCGGACCTGTTGCAGCGCGACTTCAGCCCAGCGGCACCGAACCAGGTATGGACCAGTGACATCACTTGCATCCCTACGGACGAGGGCTGGCTGTACCTGGCTGCCGTGCTGGACCTGCATAGCCGCCAAGTGGTGGGCTGGAGCATGAAGCCGCACATGCAGACCAGCCTTGTGACGGATGCGCTGCGCATGGCCTGGTTCCGGCGCCGTCCCGAGCCTGGACTGATCTTCCACTCCGATAGGGGTAGTCAGTACTGCAGCCACGAGTTCCAGCATGCCTTGCAAGGCTACGCCATGCGCTCATCAATGAGCCGCAAGGGAAATTGCTGGGACAATTCCCCGACCGAAAGCTTGTGGTCTCGGCTCAAGGTGGGCAGACTCCACGGCCGCAAGTTCGCTACGCTGCGGCAGGCGATGGATGAGGTCGTTGACTGGTTGACTTTTTACAACTACCGCCGTTTGCATTCCTCGCTGGGCTACTTGAGCCCTATGCAGTACGAGCAACGCTGGCATGCGGCGCAGCACAAGAACGCCGCATAGAACGAGCGCTAAGAACTACGGGAAACAGGGGCAAGGCCACCCCCGACGCAAGAAGCCCTGGCGCACGAGCAGGCGCAGCGGATGTCGGCAGCGCCTGCAGCGCCAAGGGGTGGGGGCGTGCGGCGCCATGCAGGCCTGCGTGGCGACGTCGGTGATGGCGGTGCTGGCACATGGAGCCAGTGAAGCAGCCGCCGCCGGCGCCGGGCAACCCTGGTGCGTCACGATCTTGGCGGCGCCGGTCTGCTCCTCGATGGCAACGCGTGCCGCCTGGCGTGCGCGCCAGCGCCGTGAACGCTCAGCGTGGGCCAGGCGGCCCCGCCAGCTGCGCTGGTAGCGCTGGGCCGCCTCGCGGCGGCGTTCCTGCCGGGCCAGCTTCGAGCACTCGCGGCCGCAGTAGTGCTGGCCGCGGTCGCAGTGGCTGCACAGCAGCACCTGCGCGCGGCAGCGTCCGCACAGGAACAGTCGGGCTGATCGGTCCATCGACAGCACTGCGGCAACGAGCCGAAGTGCTGGACGCCCTGACCGTGGCGGTGCAACACTGGTGCTGCACCCACCGTCGTGACGACTGTGGTGTGGGACACGGCACGGAGCTCCCGCCAAGAAGTACCGTTGCCGTGTCCGCCTGATGCTTCGGCGCTCGCTGCTGTTGTAGCGCACCGCCCAGCGGGTCAGGGACGCGGATCGCCGCCGCCGTTACCTGGCCCCGAGCCAATCCCCGGCTTGAACGCCGCCTTCGCCAGCCTGGCCGCCCTGCAG
>JAEYPG010000126.1 GCA_023410975.1 Pseudomonadota bacterium | reverse complement strand
CTCCAGCAGCTCGTCCACGCGGCGGCGGATCTGCGCGTCGGACGGCCGCTGCGCGCGCGGCTGCACGCGCAGCCCGAAGGCCACGTTGTCGCGCACGCTCAGGTGGTTGAACAGCGCGTAGTGCTGGAACACGAAGCCCACGCGGCGCTCCTGCACCGGGGCGTCGGTGGCGTCCTCGCCGTGCATGAACACGCGCCCGGCATCGGGCGCCTCCAGCCCGGCCATGATGCGCAGCAGCGTGGTTTTGCCCGAGCCCGAGGGGCCCAGCAGCGCCACCATCTCGCCGGCGGGGATGTGCAGGTCCACGTTCTCGCACACCACGGTGGGGCCGAAGCGCTTGGAAATCTGGTGCAGCTGGATGCTCATGCGGCTCTCCGGTCCTTGCTTGCGTCGTGTTCGTTCAGGTATAGGGCGTAGGCGGTGGCGGGATGGGGCCGGCTCATGCGGCGCCTTCCGCAGCCTGTTGCGCACGCAACTCTGCCTTGACCCGGCGCTCCACCAGTGCCTTGAGCACCAGCGTCACCAGGGCCAGCCCGGCCAGCAGCGAGGCCACGGCGAAGGCGGCGGCGAACTGGTACTCGTTGTAGAGAATCTCGATGTGCAGCGGCATGGTGTTGGTCACGCCGCGGATGTGGCCCGAGACCACGCTCACCGCGCCGAACTCGCCCATGGCGCGCGCGTTGCACAGGATCACGCCGTACAGCAGCGCCCACTTCACGTTGGGCACCGTCACGTGCCAGAAGGTCTGCCAGCCCGAGGCGCCCAGCACCAGCGCCGCCTCTTCCTGGTCCTTGCCCTGCGCCTGCATCAGCGGAATCAGCTCGCGCGCCACGAAGGGGAAGGTGACGAAGACGGTGGCCAGCACGATGCCCGGCACGGCGAAGATGACCTTCAGGTCCTGGTCCTGCAGCCAGGTGCCCAGCCAGCCCTGCAGCCCGAACACCAGCACGTAGATCAGGCCGGCGATGACGGGGCTGACCGAGAAGGGCAGGTCGATGAGCGTGAGCAGCACGCTCTTGCCGCGGAACTCGAACTTGGCAATGGCCCAGGCCGCCGCCACGCCGAAGACCAGGTTCAGCGGCACCGAGATCGCCGCCGCCAGCAGCGTGAGCTTCACGGCCGCCAGCGCATCGGGGTGCGAGATGGCGTCCAGGTACACGCCGATGCCCTTGGCGAAGGCCTGCACGAACACCGACACCAGCGGCACGAACAGGAACAGCGTGAGGAACAGCAGCGCCACACCCGCCAGCAGGGCGTTGGTCCAGCGCTGCCGGGCCTGGGATTTCCTGCGGCGCGCCGCGGCGGCGGGGCGGGGCAGGGCCGCGGCGCCCAGGGACACGGGGGAAACGGGCAGGACGGAACTCATGTCGTGGCTCCCTGGCGGCGGCGGGTCCAGGCCTGCAGCGCGTTGATGAGCAGCAGCAGCACGAAGCTCGCGACCAGCATCACCACGGCGATGGCCGTGGCGCCCTGGTAGTCGTACTGCTCCAGGCGGGTGATGATCAGCAGCGGCGTGATCTCGCTGACCATGGGCAGGTTGCCGGCGATGAAGATCACGCTGCCGTACTCGCCCAGGGCGCGGGCGAAGGCCAGCGTGAAGCCGGTGAGCAGCGCGGGCAGCAGCACCGGCAGCACCACCTTGAAGAAGGTCTGCGCGCGCGAGGCGCCCAGCGTCGCGGCCGCCTCCTCCACGCTGCGGTCCAGGTCCTCCAGCACCGGCTGCAGCGTGCGCACCACGAAGGGCAGCCCGATGAAGACCAGCGCCACGAACACGCCCACCGGCGTGAAGGCGACCTTGAAGGGCAGGAACTGGCCGATCCAGCCGTTCTGCGCGTACAGCGCCGTCAGCGCGATGCCGGCGACGGCGGTGGGCAGCGCGAAGGGCAGGTCCACCAGCGCGTCGACGATGCGCTTGCCCGGCAGCTGCTGGCGCACCAGCACCCAGGCCACCAGCAGCCCGAACACCGCGTTGACCAGTGCCGCGGCCAGCGAGGCGCCGAAGGTCAGCCGGTAGGAGGCCAGCACGCGCGGCGAGCTCACTGCGTCCCAGAAGGCCTGCAGCGTCATGCCCGAGGTCTTGATGAAGGCCGCCGACAGCGGCAGCAGCACGATGAGACTCAGATAGAGCAGCGTGAAGCCGAGTGCCAGGTTGAAGCCGGGCAGCACGCTGCGCTGCTTGAGCAGCAGGCGGGAGAGCATGGCGGCAGTCCCTTCGGGGAGTTACTTGCGGGCGAAGACGCGGTCGAAGGTGCCGCCGTCGGAGAAGTGCACCTGCTGCGCCTTGGCCCAGCCGCCGAAGGCCTCGTCGATGGTGAAGAGCTTCAGCTGCGGGAACTGCTGCGCGTACTTGGCCGCAGCCTTCTGGTCCACCGGGCGGTAGTAGTGCTTGCCGACGATGTCCTGGCCTTCGGGCGTGTAGAGGAACTCCAGGTAGGCCTGCGCCACGGCGCGGGTGCCCTTCTTGTCCACGACCTTGTCCACCACGGCCACCGGCGGCTCGGCCAGGATGGAGACGGAGGGGGCGACGATGTCGAACTTGCTGGGGCCCAGTTCCTTGAGCGCCAGCAGCGCCTCGTTCTCCCAGGCCAGCAGCACGTCGCCCAGGCCGCGCTCGACGAAGGTGGTGGTGGCGCCGCGCGCGCCGCTGTCGAGCACCGGCACGTTGGCCAGCAGCTTGCCGACGAACTCCTGCGCCTTGGCTTCGGAGCCGTACTTCTTCTGGGCGTAGCCCCAGGCGGCGAGGTAGTTCCAGCGCGCGCCGCCGGAGGTCTTGGGGTTGGGGGTGATGACGGAGACGCCGGGCTTGACCAGGTCGTCCCAGTCCTTGATCGCCTTCGGGTTGCCCTTGCGCACCAGGAACACGATGGTGGAGCGGTACGGAGCGCTGTTCTGCGGCAGGCGCTTCTGCCAGTCGGGCGGCAGCAGCTTGGCCTTGGCGGCTATCTCGTCGATGTCGTAGGCCAGGGCCAGCGTCACCACGTCGGCCTCCAGGCCGTCGATGACCGAGCGCGCCTGCTTGCCCGAGCCGCCATGCGACTGCTTGATGTCGACCTTGTCGCCGGTCTTGGCCTGGTACTGCTTGGTGAAGGCGGCGTTGACGTCCTGGTAGAGCTCGCGCGTGGGGTCGTAGGACACGTTGAGCAGCGCGATGTCGCGGGCGTTGGCGCCCAGGGCCGCCACGGCCAGCAGCGCGCTCAAGAACAGCGATTTCATGAAGGTCCTCCTTGGATGCATGAAGGCATCCTAGGAAGACCCCCTAGACGGACCAACGAATGTTTGCGCGCTTGCTTATGCGCCGGCAGCAGCCGCGCGCGGAGAAGGTGTCAGGCGTTACCGGACATGGCACGCACCCGCGCCGGCAGGGCGGCGACGGCGGCGTCGCCAACCTGCGGTTTCAGGTTGCCCTCGCGCGCGGCCTGCAGCAGCCGCGCCAGCAGCCCCGGCTGGGGGGTGAGCACGCCGAAGTACAGCACCGTGTCGCCGCGGGCCACGAGCAGCGTGGGGAAGTTCTCGACGTCGATGTCCTCGACCACGTCCGCGTCGTCCTCGATGTCCACCCAGATGAAATGCTCGCCCGGCGGGGCGGCATCACGGGCGGCGTCGAAGACGGGCAGGTATTCCTTGCAGGTGCCGCACCAGGCGGCACACAGGCAGGCGACGAGCAGGGGTTCGGCAGCGGAGGACATGGGCTCCAAGTGTGGCAAAGGTCGCGCGGGCCCCGGACATGAAAAAGCGGCCCTCGGGCCGCTTATTGATCCAGGTGAATACCAGGGTCAGAAGGGAATGTCGTCGGCCATGTCGTCGAAGCCGGGGGCCGGGCGCTGCTGGGGCGCGGGCGCCGGGCGCTGCGGGGCCGGACGC
>JAEYPG010000086.1 GCA_023410975.1 Pseudomonadota bacterium | reverse complement strand
GGGTCAGGGGCATCGTCGTCCAGGCCCTTGGCATGGGCAACATGAACGTGCCGATGTACGAGGCCGTCAAGTACGCCATCTCGAAGAACGTGCCCGTGGTGGTATCGACCCGCGTCCACAACGGGCGGGTGTTGCCAAGCTACGGGTTCGTGGGCGGCGGCAAGACGACCCACGAAGCGGGCGCGGTGATGGCCGACGACCTCAAGCCGGCCAAGGCGCGGATCCTGTTGATGCTGCTGCTGCAAGGCGGGGTGTCTGGCCAGGCCGATCTTCAGGCCGCCTTCAACCGTTGAAGTGACCGGGGTACCGGTGCCTTGACGCAGTCCAAGGATCGCCGCGCCCCTCCTCGCGACGCCGGCGGTGCCCAGCCCGGCACCCAGGCTCTCGACGTGCACGCCCTGCGGACACCGCTCGCGCTGCCACGCCCGGAACAGGGACCGTGGCCGTCGCCGCATGTCTCGCGCAGCCACGCCGCCGGGCTTGGCTGTGTGCACTGCGGCGGGTGGGTCTTCACCGCCGTGGAAACGCGGCAGGACGGCGCCGGCGACGCCGTGGTATCGGCCCGGCAGCCGCGCTGCGGGATTCGATGTCCGTTTTCGGAGTGCGCTTGCATGGCGCCGGCTCCAGCATCCGGGCTCATTTCCGCTGCAGCCGCCAAGCAACGCCATGAAGCCACGCGACGTCCTCGACCTCCTCCTGCTTGCAGCCCTGTGGGGCGGCTCGTTCCTGTTCATGCGCGTGGCCGCACCGGCGCTCGGACCGCTGGCCCTGATCGAGCTGCGCGTCGGGATCGCCGCGGTGTTCCTGCTGGTGGTGCTGGCGGCGCGCGGCCGGCTTGGGCTGCTGAGGGCGCACGCCGCGCCGATGGCCGTCGTCGGCGTGATCAACTCGGCGCTGCCCTTCACGCTGCTGGCCTACGCGACGCTGTCGGTCACGGCCGGCTTCGCCTCGATCCTCAACGCCACGAGCCCGCTGTGGGGGGCCATCGTGGCGTGGGTCTGGCTGCGCGAGCGGCTCGCGCCCCGGAGCATGGCGGGCCTAGCCGTCGGCTTCGCCGGCGTGCTGTTCCTGGCCTGGGGCAAGGTCTCGTTCAAGCCCGGTGGCAGCGGCCTGGCGGTCGTGGCCGCCCTGGTTGCCACGCTGTCCTACGGGATCGCGGCGAGCTACACCAAGCGCCGCCTCGCCGGCGTGGACCCGCTGGCGGTGGCCACGGGCAGCCAGGTCGGCGCGGCCCTTGCGCTGGCACCGCTAGCGCTGCTGGCTTGGCCCGCACAGCCCGTGTCGTTCACGGCGTGGGCCAGCGTCGTGGTGATGGGCGTGGCGTGCACCGGCATCGCCTACATCCTGTACTTCAGGCTCATCGCCCATGTCGGTCCGACCCGCGCCATTGCCGTCACCTTCCTCGTTCCCGCGTTCGCGATCCTGTGGGGCGCAGCGTTCCTTGGCGAAGGGATCACCATGCAGACGGCTGCGGCGGGGTTGGTGGTGCTGGCTGGAACGGCGCTTTCCACCGGACTGGTCAAGCCCGCCCAGCGTGTGGGTGCGCCCAGACCGTTGCATCGTCCTGGCCAGGGCCTGCCTCGCCTGCGTGTCGATGCGACGCCGGTCGTGAAGAAGGATTGAAGCGCTCGTCTGGCTGGCAGGCAATGCGCCTGATCCTCAGCGCGGCGGTTTCCAGGAAAAGGCGCTGGTGCTGCGCTCGCGTGTGCCATGGCGCTGTCCACGCCGCTGGCCTTGTGGCTGTTCCCGCTCGGGCGGGGCCCACAGGAAGCCGAAGGCCATCGCGCCATCACGCTCGCGGGTGCGGTGGTGCAGCAGGTGGGCCTGCGCAAGGCGCGACAGGTAGCCGTGGCGGACCTTGAGCGGGAGGTGAAGGCGCCGGTGCAGCAGCCCCTCGTGCACCAGCACGTAGAGTAGCCCGTAGGCCGTGACGCCCAGCGCCATCCACCATAGCACCCGCCACTGCACGTCGAGCCCGATCCAGAACAGCGCCATGGCCAGCGCCACGTAGACCAGGGCAAACAGGTCGTTGGGCTCGAAGGAGGCGCCGCGGTCTGGATCGTGGTGCGAGCGGTGCCAGCACCACAGCGGGCCATGCATCACCCAGCGGTGCATCGCCCAAGTCATGGCTTCCATGGCCGCGATCCCGGCCAGGAAGACGAGCAGGTGCAGCAGCGTGAAAAGGAACATGGTGATCACGGGCAGGGGCTTCCAGCAGGCAACGTGCCGACCAAAGGTCTAACAATGGGTGGCAGGCCGAGTCGCTTCGGTGGTGGGCTGCGACGGCTGCAGCTGGCGCTGGACTGGCGAGCGGCCACTGTTCATCTGGCATTCCAGCGCTGCTGACACAACGCAGCTGCTTGCCCTGTGTGCGAGGCACCCCGTTGCCGAGGCCACCGCGTACAGCTGCGTTGGGGCTGCAACTGCAACGACCGGAGCACGCCGGTCTAAGAGGTTGGCGCCAACCAGACCTGGACGCGTTGAAAGGGATCAGAGACGGCGCCCGTGCCGTCCAAGCAAATCATCCACGGCCCGTGCAGCGAGCTGAGGTCAATTTCCCGCAGCGGCCGATGTCCTGTGCCCGAGCGCATGTCATACCGTTGAGCAGGCAGCGCATGCATTCATTTCACCGGCGTGACGTCTCGAAATAGGGCGGTCGAGACGACTCCAACGCTGTGAAGTGCGCTACCTTGTGGCTGCAGTAACGATCTGGGGGGCGCACCAATGATCGAAGCACTCATCTCGGGCAAAGTGTATGGCCGGCCTGAGCAGCGCGTGGGCAACAACAGTGGCAAGCCTTTTGTGACGGCCAAGGTCCGTGCCGCCACCAGCGGTGGCGAGATGCTGTTTGTGAACGTCCTGGCCTTCGATGCCATCGCTCAGGCGGCGCTGCTGGCGCTGTCGGACTGCGATGCAGTGTCGCTGGCTGGAACCTTGACGCCCAAGGTTTGGACTGCCCGCGAAGGCCAACCACGGCCCGCGCTAGACCTGGTGGCCAGCCGGGTACTTACGGCGTACCAGGTCAAGCGCAAGCGCGAAGCGGTGGCCGGCGCAGAGCAGCCGCCGCGCAAACTCGACGCGCCGGCATCTGCAGCCGAAACCGACGCGGATGTCTGGCCGGCATCCGATCAACCCTGGAACTGAGGCGAGTACGGCGTGGTCGGCGAGCGCGACCTGTGGACGCTGCTGCGGCACATGACGCCGCAGCTGCAGCCCGGCACCTTCGTGTTCTGCACCTTTCCGGGCGAAAACGTGCCCGCCGACTTGGCGCCCATCGCCACTTTCCGCGAGGCCAAAGGGCTCAGCGCCATCCTCGCGCTGGACGAGGCCCAGCGCGCCGGCGTGCCCTACCAGTTCGAGTCGGGTCTGATCACGCTCACGATTCACTCCTCGCTGGACGCCGTGGGGTTCCTGGCGGCGGTTTCCGCAGTACTGGCCGAGGCCGGCATCCCGTGCAACGCCGTGGCGGCCTATCACCACGACCACCTCTTCGTGCCTCGGGACATGGGACAGCGGGCGCTGGATCTTTTGGCGGCGGTGGCCGCTGCGCCGGCAGACACGCCCGGCCAAAATTAGCCGTCGTCAAATAGAAAGAGACTCAGCCGTGCCAGCGGCGAGAACAAGGTCGGCAGACAGGAAGGATCGTGCGGAGGTGGACTGGAGACCGCGCCAAAATCCCGCTTCGTGCCCATACCGGTCCTCTGAGTTTTCCTGCATGGGGACCGATGGGAAACGGCCCGTTACGTGTATAATTTTTGCTATGTCATTTTCCGCATTGATTGCAGAAGCTGTCCGAGGCGTTGAATACGAATTCCGACCTGGAGAGCTTGCTTACTTGGCGTTAACGGCCAAGATTGAGCAGCCAGTCCGTGACCGTCTCGCTTTCCTGTTGCATGAGAAATCGCAGAATGGAAGCGTGATGGTCGCACGCGAGTGGGAGAATGTAGATATCGCAATCTTAATAGGTGGCGTGCCTCGAGTGCTTCTTGAATTGAAGGCTGCTTATACATTCGATATTCTTAAGAATGGCAAGCCGCACTCATGCTTCAACGAAGTTGCTAATGACGTGCGGAAGCGGTTCTTGCGGCAATACGAGGCTGTTGAAATTTACACCCTCTTGTTGGCATCACATCCCCATCAACTGCCAAATTCAACCTTTCAGGAGGGCATTGCTTACTATTCAAACCTGCAAGCTCAATTTAATCGACTGGCGGACGCAGAACAGGCGTACGAGTGTTCCCGTGAGCGAGCAGATGAGATTATGAAAAATCATCCGGTCCAAGTCAGTGGGAGGCTTCGCGGAGGTGTGGCGTTCGGTGTTGAGGTGTCCGTAAGCTATTGGCTGTCTGGTCCGTATCATGAAATGGTATAGAAATCGATGATGCATGCCTGAAATTCGAGGGCGGCGGCGGTTGCGTTGTTGCTCTTTAGAAACTTGTAGCTCCATAATACTGGAAGCTGCGCCCAAGAGCCAAAAATCGAGCTGAACTAACGTCTTTGCTGATGTGGGCTTTTTATTGATGTCGCAAGCAGTGAAAAGAAAAATGGCGCAAGTATTGGGGGCGTGCACTGAATGACTGCTCTGCAGCGGAAGCGGCCGTCCGACCATGGCTGAGGACTGCAGAATCCGGCTAAAAGCCGGTCGGATGCAGTCTTGCGTTAAGTCACCCCTGGGGGATTTTTTTGCGTCAATCCTTCAGCCAAGCCGTTGATTTGCAATGACTTTCTTGTGGAGTCGGCGTAAAGAACTTCGAGCGGTCCGCTTATCTATGCCTTCTGCTCGAGTTAATGTGGGTATACTTCGGTGACATGTTAAGGCTTGCATGAGTCTTGAGACTGAGTTGACGTTGTTCGCTCAAAGTCGCGAGCGCCCGCGATGCCGTTTTTTTTCGTCGCAAATGACAGAACAAAAAATATTGCCAGTAAATTTATGAAAAAAATGAGAAATACCACTCCACCAATAGTTGGGGATTCCACATTTTCGGCGGCGCAAGATCTGTTTAAATATGCGACTAATTTTGAAGAATTAACGGGCTACTCGGTCAACAAAGCGAATGAAATTATTGTTGCCGGCATAGTTAATAAATGGCTATCCGTCAACGACTATAATTGCAGCATAGTCGTCAACACAAACCTTAGAGGAGTGGATGGGGAAATTGTTGGTGATTTTGGTGGGCCTGTAGAGTTTAAGTCTAGCAAGCAAGCGTCACCGAGTTTTCAGTTCTCCCCGAACTTTTCCTTTATGGATCATAGTTGCATCGCAATGACGGTATTCAAAAGCGGCACACCCACGCGTATTTTTCTAGCTATTGCTTTAAGCAAAGATAAGAAGTCCATGGAAACACTGACAAAAGTGCTGCAACTGGATAGCGAGAGGCTTACGTACAACGAAAACAGAGGCGATAGACTCTGTATATTCGCAACAAGCAGAAAAGTGGGCAAAGCACGCAAGAAGGATGCCCCTGGTTTAAAAGAAATGGTTGACAGCAACCAGTGGAGTAAGTTGGATAGGATTGTTGAGATCTCTGGGTTGGAGATTAATGGGATGTTGCAAGAAACTGAATGATAAAATAGATGCAAGAACGGCCGACGTGGCTTTGTTATCCACTATTTCCTTTGAGGAGAATGTAATGCAACCTTATCCAGAAAAAGAAGATATTTCTGGCGCCACCACAAGAGTTCATAAGTTTCGCAGAGCAATGCCCAGTATTCAACTGAAGCGCCACATTGCCTCATTGAATGGCTACCGATGCGCCTTTCCTGGTTGCAATCTCGATCTAATGATCGACAAAACCGCCTTCATCGGGCAGCTGGCTGCTATCGAAGCAATTGCCCCTGGTGGGCCAAGATATAACTTGGCCGCAAATCCCAAAAACATTGATAGCCCCGAAAACTATTTGCTGCTGTGTCCCAATCATCACACAGTGATTGATCGACAGCCAGACCTTTACACCGTTGGGTGGTTAAAGCAAGCGAGAGACGAACACCTAAAAAGAATCGCTGAGACTCTTAATCCTCCAGTAAAGAAAGCCTTATTGGATGAGGCGATAGAGATTTCTATCTCGGATGCCATAGATGTATGGAAGTTAAACCAAAAAAATTCGTCTGAAGAATTTTGGCAAAAATTATTTCAGCAATGTCCAGCAGTTATAGCCCAAGTTTTTCCGCGCAGCATGTTTCAGTTCGGAAGCAAATGCTATGTTGGCGGCAAGACTGTAAAAAATTCAGGCGGAAACCTAGTGGACTTCATTTATGCAAGCAAGTTTACTAGCAATGTCGTACTTGTGGAGATTAAAACACCCGAGACAAAATTGCTGGGAAAGGCCTACAGAGGTGTACACACGGTAAGTGAAGAGCTGACTGGCAGCTTAATACAAGTTTTAAATTATCGTGATCAGCTGCTGAAAGAATATTATAGGCTTGCTAGCGGCGAAGAATCATTTGCGGCATTTAATCCGAAATGCCTAATTATCTCTGGCACCATTGATTCTCAGATTGAGGGTCGCGGCCAAATGAGATCTCTAGAGCTATTTAGAAATAGTCTGTCTGGGGTTGAAATTATTACCTATGATGAGCTATTTCAGAAGGCGCAAGATACACTAGAGATAGTGAAATAGCGCCATGAGGCCGCCTCACGTGTTGCAAGGATGCCTCGAAAATCACCAGAAACGAATAACTATTTTGAGCACACCATCAGCTCGACGCAAATCGAGCCAGATATTGCTCAACCGGTTCAGACGTTCTGCTATAGAGCAACAACGGCGACTCTAGGCATGAAGCTCACTCCAGTGACACAGCCAGTGGAGGACCGCTCACAGCCTGAGGACGGCGCTCAACCCATAGACTCGAAGTACCGCTGCTGGCCGACTCCGGGTAGTCAACTTGACACCCGATTGCCTGAAGTCGCGGCTCTTGGTTGCCAACCGCCCCAGCAGCGGTGTGAGGGCATCATCAGCCGGGCATGGAGCGTCACTGGCTCGTGGGGCGGCATGTCTAATGGCGAGCCATGAAAACGAACCTGCTTGCGGCGGCGGCCCTGCTCGCTGCCGTTGCGCTTTCCGCCTGCGACACCCGCACCACCCAGCCCAAGACGCCGGGCCCGGCATCCGCCCCTCCCGTCGCTGCGGCGCCCAACGCTGAGCCCGTCACCGGCTTCAAGGAGTGCCGGAAGTTCTTCCCGGGCGAGCTGCCGCGCGTGCCGGACCTGCAGGCCAGGATGCCCCGCGACCTCTGCTACGACGCCTTCGCCGTGCTGCACTCGGGCCGCACCAAGACGCCGGTGTTCGTGGTGGAAAGGCTCACCGCGGCGCAGCTGGCTGACGCCGCCGACGAGGAGCGGACCAACAAGTTCTTCGCCGACGCGCGGCTGCCGCAGGCCGAGCGCGCCACACTGGAGGACTACAAGGGCTCGGGCTACGACCGCGGCCACATGGCGCCGGCGGCCGACATGCCCACCCCCACGGCCATGGCGCAGTCGTTCTCGCTGGCGAACATGGTCCCCCAGGCGCCACAGAACAACCGCGGACCCTGGGCTGATCTCGAAAACGCCACGCGGCAGTACGTCCGACGGGCCAAGGGCCCGGTGTTTGTCTTCACCGGGCCGGTCTACTCCAGCGCGGGCGCGCAGGTCATCGGCAAGGGCCGGGTGTGGGTGCCCAAGCAACTCTACAAGCTGGTCTACGACGCCGGCTCGAACCGGGCCTGGGCGCACTGGCTGGAGAACGAGAACGAGGCGAGGGCGGGCAAGCCGATCAGCTACCCGGAACTGGTACGCCGCACCGGCATCGAGTTCCTGCCCGGGCTGGCTCCCAACGAATAGGCCGCCGTTCCTGGAAACCGCACCCGTGGGCCGCGGCGGCAAGACCCGGCCAGGCTGCCTTACTCCAGCCGGGCCCCGACCGACGCGGCGACCTCAGCCCACCTGCGGGCCTCGCCAGCGAGGAAGCCGCGGAACTGCTCCGGGTTGCCACCAGCGGGCTCGGTGCCGGCGGCCTTCAGCTTTTCCGCGACCTCGGGCGAGGCGAGCACGGCGTTTACCTCGCGGTTGAGGCGCGCGACGATGGCCGCCGGGGTGCCGGCCGGCGCCATCAGGCCGTACCACTGCGTGATGGCCAGGCCCGGATAGCCGGCCTCGGCCAGCGTGGGCACGCCCGGCAGCGCGGCCAGGCGGCGCTCGGCGGCCACCGCCAGCGGCCGCAGGTTGCCCGCGGCGACGTTGCTGCCCGCGCCCTGCAGGCTGATGAACAGCGCATCGACCTGGCCGCCGATCACGTCCGACAGTGCCGGCCCGGCGCCCTTGTACGGCACGTGCAGCAGCCTGGTCTTGGCCGCGCGGCTGAACAGCTCCATGGCCAGGTGCTGCAGCCCGCCCTTGCCGTTGGACGCGTAGGTCAGGCTTCCGGGCTTCTGGCGCGCGAGCTCCACGAGCTCGCCGAGCGCACGCGCGGGCATGTTGCGCCCGACGGCCAGGAGCATTGGCTGCGTGGCCATCAGGGCCACCGGCGCGAAGTCCTTCTGCGGGTCGTAGGGCAGGCGCGGCATCACCGCCGGGTTGATGGCATGCGTGTCCGAGATGGCCACCAGCAGCGTGTAGCCGTCGGGCGCCGCGCGGGCGACGGCATCGCTGCCGATGGAGCCGCTGGCGCCGGCCTTGTTGTCCACCACCACCGGCTGGCCCAGCGACTGCGACAGCCGCTCGCCCACCATGCGGCCGATCAGGTCCGCCGAGCCGCCCGGCGGGTAAGGCACGACGATGTGGATGGGCTTGGCGGGATAGTCGGCGGCCTGGGCCGCGGGGGCCGCGCCGAGGGCCTGCACGGCGGCGGCCAGCAGGAAGAGAGCGGTTCTGCGCTGCATGGCGGGTCTCCTTTCGTTGGGGCTTGCCTTTCAGTTCCTCTCGAGCACGGCGCCCTGGCGGCGCAGCTCGGCCTGCAGTGCCGCGACATCCAGCCGCGCCGGCGCGACGCTGTGGACGGCTGCCAGCGCCGCCATGACGCCCGCCGCATGGCCCGTGGCCATGCACACGGGCTGCCCGCGGGCGGATCCGGCCGCCTCGTGCGTGGCCGACAGTGCACGGCCTGCGGCCAGCAGGTTGTCCACGCCCTGCGCGACCAGGCAGCGTGCCGGGATGCCGTAGGAGCGCTCCAGGCGCGAGAGGTCCGTTCCGCC
The DNA here is from genome assembly GCA_023410975.1 of Pseudomonadota bacterium. Taxonomy (GTDB): domain Bacteria; phylum Pseudomonadota; class Gammaproteobacteria; order Burkholderiales; family Burkholderiaceae_C; genus Azohydromonas. Next base: position 105 of record JAEYPG010000086.1, on the reverse strand, counting down.
CCCCGCGACCTGGCCCGCGGCCGCGGCGCCACCCTGGCCGACGTCGTGGATGTCCAGCGGGTAGGCGCCTCGCGCCACCTGGTCCGGGAAGTCGCGCCCGGCCAG
>JAEYPG010000706.1 GCA_023410975.1 Pseudomonadota bacterium | reverse complement strand
CGCACGCGGCCCGCCATGCGCCCAGCGACACCGTGCTGGCCGACCTGGGCGCGGCGCTGCTGGCCACGCGCGAGCATGAGCGGGCCGCCGCGATCTGGCAGGACCTCGCGGCGCGCAACCCGGATGCCGCCCCCCACCATGCCAACCATGGCGTGGCGCTGGCCCGCCTGGGGCGGCTCGGCGAAGCGGTGGCCTGCTACCGGCGCGCGCTGGCGCTGGACCCCGCGCTGCCGGGCGTGCGCAGCAACCTTGCCAGCGCGCTGCGCAATCTCGGCGATCCGGAAGGCTTGGCGCTGCAGGAATACGAACGCGCCCTGGAGACCGCGCCGCACGACCACCGGCTGCGCAGCAACTGGCTCTATGCCAGCAGCCACCAGTGCGACCTGCCGCCGGCCGAGCTCTACCGCCGCCACCGCAGCTACGGCTTGGCGCTGGCCGATGTGCCGCGCCTGCCCGAAGTGCGGCCCGACCCCGCGCAGGCGTCCCGGCGTCGCCTGCGCATCGGTTTCGTGTCGGCCGACCTGCGCAACCACGCCGTGGCCTTCTTCATCAAGCCGGTGTGGCAGACCATCGACCGCTCCCGCTTCGAGGTCTGGGTGTATGCCAACAGCCCGGTGCAGGACGAGACGACCTCGACCCTGCGCGCCCTCTCCGACGCCTGGTGCGAGGCCCATGCCCTGAGCGACGAAGCGCTGGCCGCCCGCATCCGGGCCGATGGCATCGATGTGCTGGTGGACCTGTCCGGCCACACGGCGGGCAACCGGTTGCCCGTGTTCGCCCGCAAGCCCGCGCCGGTGCAGGCGAGTTGGATCGGCTACCCGTGCAGCACCGGCCTGCCGGCCATCGACTACCTGTTCACGGACGCCTTCATGGCGCCGCCGGGCGCGGCCGACGCGAACTTCGTGGAGAAGCTGGTGCGCCTGCCGGCCGCCGTCTGCTTCCAGCCGCCGGCCTGGGCACCCGAGGTCGGCCCGCTGCCCGCGCTGTCCCGGGGCCATATCACTTTTGGCAGTTTCCACCGGCCCGCCAAGCTCACCGAACGCTCTCTGGCGCGCTGGGCCGCCGTGCTGCGGGCCGTGCCCGGTGCCGTGCTGCTGCTAGGGCCCTGCGACGACGCCGAGATGCAGGCGCGGCTCCTGGCGCGCTTCGAGGCCCACGGTGTGGGTGCCGGGCGGCTGCGCCTGCATCCGCGGCGACCGCTGGCGGAATACCTGGCGCTGCACGGTGAGATCGACCTGATGCTCGACGCCTGCGAGTTCTCCGGCGGCACCACCTCGGCCCACGCAGTGTGGATGGGCGTGCCCGTGCTCACGGTGGCCGGCGAGGCCATGCCCGCGCGGCAGAGCGCCACCATCCTTCACCACCTGGGGCTCGACGGCTTCATCGCCGCGGACGAACCTCGTTTCGTCGAGCGGGCCGTGGCGTGGGCTGCCGCGCCACACGAACTGGCCCCGATCCGCGCCACGCTGCGGCAACGCATACGGTCGCTGCCGTTGCTGCAGGATCACCTCGTCACCCGGGGCTTCGAGCGGGCGCTGGCCTGCGCGTGGCAGCGCTGGCGCGACGGCCTGCCGGCGGCGGCCATGACCGTTAGCGCCGACGCCACCCGCTGCGAGGCCCACGAACCCGCCCGAACGCCATGACATCGGCTGCCTGGAACATTCGCGCGTTCGCCAGTCCGCCGGTGGCGGCCGTGGACGAGCGCATCGTGCTCATCGGTGCCGGCGCGCTGGCACGCGACATCGTGGAGGTGACAGGCGTCGATGCCTTCTGCGGCGTGTACGTCGATCCCCGCTTCGAGAGCGCGGCAGGCCTGCCCGGGCTGCCGGTGTTCCGCGATTGGGCGGCCGTGCGCGCCGTGGCCACGCACTATGCGCTGGGCTTCCTGGACACCGCCCAACGCCCGGCCGCCCATGCGGCCGCCGCGGCGGCCGGCCTGCTGCCGGCCTCGCCCATGGTCTCGGCGCGTGCGGTCGTCTCGCCGCGGGCATCGCTGGCACCCGGCTGCCTCGTGGGCCATCACGCCGTCATCGGCGCCTGCGTGCGCCTGCAGCGCGACACGCTGGTGATGCACAACGCCGTCATCGGCCACGACTGCGAGATCGGCGAAAACACCGTCGTGCTGCCGGGAGCCTGGATCGGCGGTTATGCGAGCGTCGGCTGTGGCGGCTTCATCGGGGCCAACAGCGTGATCTCGCCGCGGCTGCGCCTGGGCCGCAACGTGATGCTCGCGCCCGGCGCCGCGTGCCTGCGCGACGTGCCGGACGACATCCTCGTGATCGGCAATCCGGGCCGATTCACCCCGCGCCCGACGGCCTGAGAGCCCGTCCCGGCGGGCGTGCGCCATGGCCGCAGGCGCGGCCTTGGCCGGTTTCGTCTCATTCCGTGGTCAGGCTGCTTATAAATCTAATAATTCCGCGCCCCGGAGCGTGCATTAGTTGACACCGGACTTGCAGTTTTGCGCCTTCGATTTGAAACAATCGCGGGTCCCTACGCTGATGGAGTGGTGCGCCTGTGTTTTGGGCGCCGCCGACTCCGCAACGAAAGAATTCCCGTGAGCGCATTGTTGAAGAAGCCTGTCC
>JAEYPG010000633.1 GCA_023410975.1 Pseudomonadota bacterium | reverse complement strand
CGCTGTGGTTCGTGCCGCTGACCGCGTTCATCACGGTGATCGTGGTGATCGCGGGCTGGGAGGTGATCACCGAGCGCGTGAACCAGTACATGGGCGCGTTCCTGATCCTCTCGGGCCTGATGATCGGCGTGTTCTCGGCGCTGGACGGGCTGCTGTTCTACGTCTTCTTCGAAGCCACGCTGATCCCGATGTACATCATCATCGGCGTGTGGGGTGGCCCGCGCCGGGTGTACGCGGCCTTCAAGTTCTTCCTGTACACGCTGGCCGGCTCGCTGCTGATGCTCATCGCGCTGATCTACCTGTACTACAAGTCGGGCGGCAGCTTCAGCATCCTGGACTGGCACCAGCTGCCGCTGCCGCTGTCGGCGCAGACGCTGCTGTTCTTCGCCTTCTTCGCCGCCTTCGCGGTGAAGGTGCCGATGTGGCCGGTGCACACCTGGCTGCCCGACGCGCACGTCGAGGCGCCCACCGGCGGCTCGGTGGTGCTGGCGGCGATCATGCTGAAGCTGGGCGGCTACGGCTTCCTGCGCTTTTCCATGCCCATCGCGCCTGATGCAGCCCGCGAGTACGACTGGTTCATCATCGCGCTGAGCCTGACGGCGGTGATCTACATCGGCCTGGTGGCGCTGGTGCAGAACGACATGACGAAGCTGGTGGCCTACTCGTCCATCGCGCACATGGGCTTCGTGACGCTGGGCTTCTTCATCTTCAACGAACTGGGCGTCTCCGGCGGCCTGGTGCAGATGATCAGCCACGGCTTCGTCTCCGGTGCGATGTTCCTGTGCATCGGCGTGCTCTACGACCGGGTCCACTCGCGCGAGATCGGCGCCTACGGTGGCGTGGTCAACACCATGCCCAAGTTCGCCGCGTTCGCGCTGCTGTTCTCCATGGCCAACTGCGGCCTGCCGGGCACCGGCGGCTTCGTGGGCGAGTGGATGGTGATCCTGGGCACGGTCAAGGCCAACTTCTGGCTGGGCCTGATGGCCGCCACCGCGCTGATCTCGGGCGCCGCCTACACGCTGTGGATGTTCAAGCGCGTCTACTTCGGCGACGTGACCAACGACAACGTGCGCACGCTCTCCGACATCAACGTGCGCGAGTTCGCGATGCTGGCCGTGCTGGCGATCGCCACGCTGTGGATGGGCCTGTATCCGAAGCCCTTCACCGATTCGATGCACGTGTCGGTGAATCAGCTGCTGGCGCACGTCGCCACTCCGAAGCTGGGCAACACCGCCGCGCAGACTGAAGGCGCCGGCGCCACGGTGGCCGACGCCGCCAAGCCGAACTGAGCCGCACGGGAGTCTTCACAACATGAATCCGATGAACTGGCTGGTGGTCCAGCCTGAGATCGTGCTGCTGGTGATGGCCTGCGTGGTCGCGCTGGCGGACCTCTTCGTCAAGGACGAGCGACGCCGTCCGACCTTCTGGCTGTCGCAGCTTTCGCTGGCGGCAGTGGCCTTCATCCAGGTCGACCAGCTCGGCGCCATGATGCAGGCCGAGCAGCTGGGCAATGGCCTCACCAGCATGTACGGCATGCAGCAGATGGTGGTGGCCGACCCGATGGGCCGGCTGCTGGCAGTCTGCGCCACGCTGACCCTGATGGCGACGCTGGCCTACGCGCAGCCCTACATCGGCTCGCGCGACATGCTCAAGGGCGAGTTCTTCTCGCTGTCGATGCTGTCGCTGCTGGGCGTGCTGGTCATGCTGTCCGCCAACAACTTCCTGGTCATCTACCTGGGCCTGGAGCTGATGACGCTGTCGCTGTACGCCCTGGTGGCGCTGCGCCGCGAGCATGCCGTCTCGACCGAGGCGGCCATGAAGTACTTCGTGCTGGGCGCGCTGGCCAGCGGCTTCCTGCTCTATGGCCTGTCCATGATGTACGGCGCCACCGGCACGCTGGAGATCGGCGGCGTGTTCGACGCCATCCAGGCCGGCCGCATCAACCGCGACGTGCTGACCTTCGGCCTGGTGTTCATCGTGGCCGGCCTGGCCTTCAAGCTCGGCGTGGTGCCCTTCCACATGTGGGTTCCCGACGTGTACCAGGGCGCTCCGACGGCCGTGACGCTGCTCATCGCCGGCGCTCCGAAGCTGGCCGCCTTCGGCATCACCATCCGCCTGCTGCACGAGGGCATGAACGGCCTGGCGCGCGACTGGCAGCAGATGCTGATCGTGCTGGCCGTGGCTTCGCTGGTGATCGGCAACCTGGCCGCCATCGCGCAGACCAATCTCAAGCGACTGCTGGCCTACTCGACCATCGCGCAACTGGGCTTCATGCTGCTGGGCCTCACGCCCACCGTTGTTGGCGGCAACACCGTCTCGGCGGCCAACGGCTACAGCTCCGCGCTGTTCTACCTGATCACCTACGTGCTCACCACGCTGGCGAGCTTCGGCATCATCCTGATGCTGGCGCGCCAGGGCTTCGAGGCCGAGGAGATCAAGGACCTCGCGGGCCTGGGCAAGCGCAGCCCCTGGATGGCCGGCGTGATGCTGATCGTGATGTTCTCGCTGGCCGGCATTCCGCCGACGGTGGGCTTCTACGCCAAGCTCGCGGTGCTGCAGTCCCTGGTGACGACCGGCGAGGCGGCCTACATCACGCTGGCCGTGGTGGCGGTGGTGCTGTCGCTGATCGGCGCCTTCTACTACCTGCGCGTCGTGAAGGTCATGTACTTCGACGAGCCCGTCGAGAGCGTGCAGATCACCGGCCCCGCGGGTGCCCGTGCGCTGCTGGCCGTCAACGGCGCCGCCGTGCTGGTCCTGGGCCTGCTGCCCAGCGGCCTGATGGCCCTGTGCCGCGACGTCATCGTCAAGGCACTGGCGACCTGAGGCCGCCGCCATGAACCACGGCGCCGAAGTCGCACTGGTGCTGCTTGCCGCCGTGGTCGGCGCCAACCTGCCGTTCTTCACCGAGCGGCTGCTGCTGGTGGGTCCGCGGCGTGCTCCCAAGGCCTTCGGCTGGCGGTTGCTGGAGCTGCTGCTCCTGGCACTGCTGACGCTGGGGCTGGGGCGCCTGCTGGAAGCCCGCATCGGCCAGATCTACCCGCAGGGCTGGGAGTTCTACGCCGCGCTGGGCTGCCTGTTCCTGACGCTTGCCTTCCCCGGCTTCGTCTGGCGTTACCTGAGGCGGCACCATGGCTGAAGACGATCACCTGCGCGAACACCAGCTCCAGTCGGAGCAGGTGTTCAAGGGCAACTTCCTGCGCGTGAGCCGCGACAAGGTGCGGCTGCCCGATGGCCACGAGACGGAGCGCGAGTTCATCCGCCACTCAGGCGCCTCGGTGGTGGTGCCAGTGCTCGATGACGGGCGGCTGGTGCTGGTGCGCCAGTTCCGCTACCCGCTGCAGCGCGTGATGCTGGAGTTCCCCGCCGGCAAGATCGACCCGGGCGAACCGCCGCTGCACACCGCCGTGCGCGAGCTGACCGAGGAGACGGGCTACTCCGGCGCTGAATGGGCCTACGCTGGCCCGATCCACAACGCGGCGGCCTACTCCGACGAGGTGATCCACCTCTACTTCGCCCGTGGCTTGCGCGAGGGCGAAGCCGCTCTGGACCATGGAGAGCACCTTGACGTGGTGCGCATGACCGAGGACGAGCTCGATGCGCTGGCCGCACGGGGCGAGCTCAGCGACGCCAAGACGCTCATCGGCCTGCTGTGGCTCGCCAAGTGGCGTCAGAAGCTGTGGTCGCTGGAATGGCAGCCGGCGCCCGTGCTGCCCCAGGACGATAATTCCTCCCATGAAGGTGCTTGATCTGCGCTGTGGCAACAGCCATGGCTTCGAGGGCTGGTTTGGCTCTGAGAAGGATTTCACCAGCCAGCTGGAGCGTGGCCTGGTGGAGTGTCCCCTGTGCGGCAGCAAGGCCGTGAGCCGCCTGCCCAGCGCGCCGCGGCTCAACCTGTCCAACGCCCGCGGGGCTGTACCGCAACCGGCTGAGCAGGCCACTGCGCCCCGCCAGGCTCCCTCGCCGGAAGCGCAGCAGCTCCAGGCGCTGTGGATGAAGGCGGTGCGCCACGTGATGGCCAATACTGAGGACGTGGGCGAACGCTTCGCCGACGAGGCCCGCCGCATCCACTACGGCGATGCGCCCGACCGCGGCATCCGCGGCCAGGCCAGCGCCGACCAGGCGGCCGAGCTGGCGGAGGAGGGCATCGACGTGCTGCCCCTGCCCATTCCCAAGGCGCTCAAGGAGCCGATCCAGTAAGCGGCGGCTGCCCTTGCGGATTCTTCGACGAACCCGGCTGCTGGCCGGGTTTTTCATGCCTGCACGCTGTGCTTACAGCACCCGTCCCGGGTTCAGCAGCCCTTGCGGATCGAGCGCCTGCTTGATGGAACGCATCAGTGCCATGGCGGTGGGCGACTTGCGCTGCGCCAGTTCCTCGCGCTTGAGCGAACCGATGCCGTGCTCGGCGGAGAAGCTGCCGTCGAAGGACTGCACGGCATCGAACACGATGCGGTTCACCGCCGGCTCGTGGTCGCGCAGGAAGGCCGCGCCATCGCCGCCCTCCGGCACCTGCACGTTGTAGTGAAGGTTGCCGTCGCCCAGGTGGCCGAAGTTGACGATGCGCACGCCGGGGAAGGCCGATTGCAGCGCCGCGTCCGCCTGGGCACAGAAGGCCGGGATGCTGGAGACGGGCAGCGCGATGTCGTGCTTGATGTTGAGCCCCTCCTGCGCCTGCGCCAGCGAGATGGACTCGCGCACGTGCCACATGGCCTTGGACTGCGCCTGGCTCTGTGCCACGGCGGCATCCTCGATCAGCCCGTCCTCCAGCGCCGTGGCCAGCAGCGCCTCGAAGCGCTCCTGCGCATGCGTCTCGCTTTCCTCGTCGCTCTGTTCCAGGAGCACCGTCCATGCCGCGCCGGGCAGCGGCCGAGGCAGGTCGGGGAAGTGCTTGGCGACCAGGTCCAGGGCAAAGCGGCCCATCACTTCGAAGCCGGTGAGGCTCGCGCCCAGCTTTCGGCGCGCCGCCTTGAGCAGCGCGACCGCCTGCTCCATCGATGCGCAGGCAGCCATCGCCGTGGTGACAGCCGCAGGCAACGGAAAGAGCTTCAGCGTTGCACCCGTGATGACGCCGAGGGTGCCCTCGCAGCCGATGAACAGGTCGCGCAGGTCGTAGCCGGTGTTGTCCTTGCGCAGCCCGGTGAGGCCGTCCCAGACCTCGCCCTGCGCCGTGACCACTTCCAGGCCCAGGCAGAGTTCGCGCGCGTTGCCGAAGCGCAGCACCTGGGTGCCGCCGGCATTGGTCGCGAGGTTGCCGCCGATGGTGGCGCTGCCCTCGGCCGCCAGGCTCAAGGGGAACAGCAGCCCTTGCGCCTCGGCCGCCTCCTGCACCGACTGCAACACGCAGCCGGCGTCCACCGTGAGCGTGAGGTTGGCTGTGTCCAGCGCGCGCACGCGGTTCATGCGGCGCAGGCTCAGCACCAGCTGTCGTCCGCTGTCGTCCGGGACGCTGCCCACCACCAGCCCGGTGTTGCCGCCTTGCGGCACCACCGTCACGCCGTGCCGGGCACACAGGCGCATCACGGCCGCCACCTGGGCCGTGTCCGCCGGGCGGGCCACCGCCAGCGCCTTGCCGTGCCAGCGCTTGCGCCAGTCCAGCTCATAGCTGGAGAGGTCGCCGTCACATAACACGTGGTCGGCGCCGACGGCGGCGCGCAGCTCGTTCAGAAATTCCGCGCTCATGGCTTACTTCTTTCCTTCCGCGGGGGCCGGGGCATGCTTGAGGCGCCAGCGCACGTGCGTGGCGCAGGCCACGAACAGCAGCAGGCACAGGATGACCTCGATAAGTGCAAGCCAGGCGCCTGGGGCCGGCTCGCTGGTGGCGCGCACCACGCCCTCGGCGAAGTAGATCCACACCAGCAGGCTGACCCAGCGGTAGGTGTACATGCGCCGCCTGAGCAGCCCCGCCAGCGGCACCACCAGCGGCAACACTTTCAAAGCCAGCGTGCCGCGCCCGGTGGGTGCCAGCCACAACTCCCATGCCAGGCCAAGAACGATCAGCGCCACCAGGCAGGCCACGGCCAGGTTGCGCGTGCGGCGCACCATCGGCGGCAGCGTGTTGAAGGCGGGATCAATCGACATGTTTGGCATCATAGTGTTGATGAACACCCCTGCCGCCCGCTGGCGCGGCCGGTGCCAGGAGGCGTGGCGGGTGCTGCGCCACTGGCCTTGGCGCGACACGTTCCGCACGCTGCACCAGCGCTTTCGCGAAGACAAGCTCAGCCTTACCGCCAGCAGCCTGACCTTCACCACGCTGCTGGCGCTGGTGCCGCTGACCACCATGGCTTTCGCGCTGTTCTCGGCTTTCCCGGTGTTCGGCAGCTTCCAGTCGGCGCTGGAGCAGTACTTTCTGAAGTCGCTGGTGCCGGCCAACATCTCCCGCCAGGTGCTGGGGCAGCTCACGCAGTTCGCGGCCAAGGCCCGCAGCCTGAGCGGCCTGGGCTTGGTGCTGCTGGGCGGCACGGCGGTAGCGACCATGCTCACCATCGACCGTGCGCTCAATGCCATCTGGGCGGTACGGCGCCCGCGGCCCATCGGCCAGCGCGTGCTGGTGTACTGGGCCGCGATCACGCTGGGCCCGCTGGTGCTGGGCGTGAGCCTGTCCGTCACCTCCTACGCGCTGTCGGCCTCGCAGGGCTGGGTGCACGCACCGCCGTGGGGAGTGAGCCTGCTGCTCAACGTCTTCGAGTTCGGGCTGCTCGTGACGAGCATGGCGGCGCTGTTCCACTACGTGCCCAACACGCAGGTGCGCTGGTCACACGCCTTCGCCGGCGCGCTGTTCGTGGCGCTGGGCTTCGAGCTGGCCAAGGACCTGATCGCCTGGTACTTCAGCAAGGTGCCGACCTACTCGGCCATCTACGGCGCCTTCACCACGCTGCCGATCCTGCTGGTGTGGCTCTACGCCGGCTGGATGATCGTGCTGCTGGGCGCGGTGATCGCCGCCAGCGCACAGAGCCTGATGCAAGGCACCGCGCGGCTGCCCAGTGGACCGGGTCAGCCTTTCACCCTGGCGCTGGCCCTGCTGCGGGTGCTGGTGGCGGCGCAGCGCGAAGGCCGTCCGGGACGCTCGCAGACGGCGCTGGCGCGCGTGCTGGGCGTGGACCCGCTGCGCCTGGAGCCGGTGGTGGAGACGCTGGTGGAGCTGGACTGGATCGGCCGCCTGGAGGAGGGCGGCGCGCAGCGCCTGGTGCTGCTGTGCGACCCGGGCCGCACCTCGGCGGCGCCGCTGATCGATCGGCTGCTGCTGCAGCCCAGCGCCGAAACCCAGGCGTTCAGGCTCCAGGCCGGCGTGGAGAGCGTGTCGCTGGAAGAGTTGCTGCGTTGAGCGTGCCGCCCCGCGCGCAAGATCCTTGCTGACACCAGGGCGGCATGCCGCTACGGTGCCGTCAGGCGCGGCCGATGCCGCGAGGGAGCCGCCTATGAACGCCAGCGAGGAATTCATTGCCCACATCGGGCGCGAGCTGCAGGGCCTGCGCACGGCCGGCCTGTTCAAGCAGGAGCGCGTCATTGCCGGCGCGCAGGGGCCGCGCGTCGTGCTCGCCGACGGGCGCGAGGTCGTCAACCTGTGCGCCAACAACTACCTGGGCCTCAGCGCGCATCCTCGCGTGGTGCAGGCGGCGCAGCAGGCGCTGCAAAGCCACGGCTATGGCATGAGCTCAGTGCGCTTCATCTGCGGCACGCAGGATCAGCACAAGGCACTGGAGGCGCGGCTGTCGCGCTTCCTCGGGACCGAGGACACCATCCTGTACGCGGCGGCCTTCGACGCCAACGGCGGGCTGTTCGAGCCGCTGTTCAGCGAGGAGGACGCCATCGTCAGCGACACGCTCAACCACGCCTCCGTTATCGACGGCATCCGGCTGTGCAAGGCGCGCCGCTACCGCTACGCCCACGACGACATGGCGCACCTGGAACGCTGCCTGCAACAGGCCCGCGCCGACGGCGCGCGCTTCGTGCTCGCCTTCACCGACGGCGTGTTCTCCATGGACGGCAGCGTGGCGCAGCTCGACCGCATGCGCGCGCTGTGCGACGCCCACGGCGCGCTGTTGGGCATCGACGACAGCCACGCCACCGGCTTCGTCGGCCCCACGGGACGCGGCACGCACGAGCACCGCGGGCTGCTGGTGGACGGCCGGGCGCGTGTGGACCTGATCACCGGCACGCTGGGCAAGGCCCTGGGCGGCGCCTCCGGCGGCTTCACCAGCGGACGGCGCGAGGTGATCGAGCTGCTGCGGCAGCGCTCGCGGCCCTACCTGTTTTCCAACTCGCTGGCGCCGGCCATCGTGGGCGCGTCGCTGGCCGTGCTGGACCTGCTGGAGGAGAGCGCCGGGCTGCGCGAGACGCTGATGGACAACGCGCGCTGGTTCCGCGCCGCCATGGCAAAGGCCGGCTTCGAACTCAAGCCGGGCGAGCATCCGATCGTGCCGATCATGGTTTACGACGCACCCAAGGCCCAGGCGCTGGCGGCGCGGCTGCTGGAGCTGGGCGTGTACGTGGTGGGCTTCTTCTACCCGGTGGTGCCGCAGGGGCAGGCGCGCATCCGCGTGCAGCTCAGTGCCGCGCATGTGCGCGCCGACTTGGAGCAGGCCGTGGCGGCGTTCCGGCAGGCCGGGCGCGAGCTGGGGCTGGTGCAGTGACGGCGGGGCGTGGAGCGGGGGGCGGCGTGGGCGAAGCTCTGAAGATCCTGGTGGTGGGCGCCAACGGCCAGATCGGCAGCGAGCTGGTCGAGGCGCTGGTGCAGTGCCACGGGCGCGAGGCGGTGGTGTCCGCCGATTTGGCACCCACGGGCCGCGTGCCGGGCGTGGCGCACGAGGTGCTGGACGCCACCGATGCCGCCGCGCTGGGCGAGGTGGCGCGCCGGCACGGCATCACGCAGCTCTACCTGCTGGCCGCGGCGCTGTCGGCGCGCGGCGAGCAGCACCCGACCTGGGCCTGGGACCTGAACATGAAGAGCCTGATCAACGTGCTGGAGCTGGCGCGCACGCTGCCGCTGCAGCGCGTGTTCTGGCCCAGCTCCATCGCCGCCTTCGGCGCCTCCACGCCCAAGGAGGCCACGCCGCAACACACGGTGATGGAGCCCGACACCGTCTACGGCATCTCCAAGCTCGCGGGCGAGGGCTGGTGCGCCTGGTACCACCGCCGCCACGGCGTGGACGTGCGCAGCCTGCGCTATCCCGGCCTCATCAGCTGGAAGACGCCGCCCGGCGGCGGCACCACCGACTACGCCGTGGAGATCTTCCACGCCGCGCTGGCGCAGAACCGCTACACGTGTTTCCTGCGCGAGGACCAGGCGCTGCCGATGATGTTCATGCCCGATGCCATCCGCGCCACGCTGGAGCTGATGGCAGCGCCGGCCGAAGCCATCCGCGAGCGCCGCAGCTACAACCTGGCGGGCATGAGCTTCACGCCGCGCCAGATCGCCGATGCGATCGCGCAGCGCCTGCCCGGCTTCACGCTGCACTGCGAGCCCGATTTCCGCCAGGCCATCGCCCAGAGCTGGCCGGCTTCCATCGACGACGCGCCCGCGCGCGCCGACTGGGGCTGGCAGCCGCGCTACGACCTCCAGGCCATGGTGGACGCCATGCTCTCCGCGCTGCGCCCATGGTGATTGCGCGTAAGGGATTGCACTGGGCGCTGTGATATGTTGGGTGCAGTTTGTTTTTCTTATTTCCTGGGGAATTTCATGAAGGTCAGCGACATCCTTCGCGTCAAGGGCAATACCCTCTTCACCGTCTCGCCGGACCAGTCTCTGGCGCAAGCGCTGGAAACCATGGCCGAGTACGACATCGGCTCGCTGGTCGTTGTGAGCTATGGCGACGTGGTGGGCATGCTGACCTTCCGCGAAGCCATCCAGGCCGTGGTGCGCACGGGTGGCAAGCTCGAAGACGCCACGGTGCGCAGCGTGATGGACGACTTCCCGCTGAGCTGCACGCCCGAGACGCCGATGGACGAGGTGCGGCGCATGATGCTGCAGCGCCATGCGCGCTACATGCCGGTGCTGGACAAGCGCACGCTCATGGGCGTGATCTCCTTCTACGACGTAGCCAAGGCCGTGGTGGACGCGCAGGATTTCGAGAACCGCATGCTCAAGGCCTACATCCGCGACTGGCCGGCCGAGGAGGGCGCCGCCACCGCGGCGCCGCTGCCTCCGGCCGCCTGATTCACGGCCACGCGGCTGTCACAATGCGGGGCCCGCACGAGCGGGCCCTTTTTCTTTGTCCGACCGATTCACTTCGCAGCGCACCAGCATGTCCGGCAGCACCCTTGGCGAACTCTTCCGTGTCACCAACTTCGGCGAAAGCCACGGCCCGGCCATCGGCTGCGTGATCGACGGCTGCCCGCCGGGGCTCGCGCTCAGCGAAGCCGACATCCAGCCCGAGCTCGACCGCCGCCGCCCCGGCACCTCGCGCCACGTCACGCAGCGCAACGAGGCCGACGCGGTGGAGATCCTCTCCGGCGTGTACGAAGGCCAGACCACCGGAACGCCGATCTGCCTGCTAATCCGCAACACCGACCAGCGCAGCAAGGACTACGGCAATCTGCTCGATACCTTCCGTCCCGGCCATGCCGACTACGCCTACTGGCGCAAGTACGGCGTGCGCGATCCGCGTGGCGGCGGGCGCTCCTCGGCGCGGCTGACGGCGCCCACGGTAGCGGCCGGCGCGGTGGCCAGGAAGTGGCTGCAGCACAAGTACGGTATGCGCTTCATCGGCTGGATGTCGGCACTGGGTGCGACCGAGATTCCCTTCGAGGGCTTAGAGCACATTCCCAACAATCCCTTCTTCGCCGCCAACGCCAGCCTCATTCCCGAGCTGGAGGCGCAGATGGACCAGCTGCGCCGCGACGGCGACTCCATTGGCGCGCGCATCAGCGTCATCGCGCAGGGCGTTCCGGCCGGGCTGGGCGAACCGCTGTTCGACCGGCTCGATGCCGACATCGCCCACGCGATGATGGGCCTCAACGCCGTCAAGGGCGTGGAAATCGGCGACGGCTTCCGCAGCGCGGCCCAGCGCGGCTCCGAGCATGGCGACGAGCTCACGCCGGAAGGGTTCACCAGCAACCATGCGGGCGGCGTACTGGGCGGCCTGAGCACGGGGCAGGACCTGGTGGTGTCCCTCGCCATCAAGCCCACGAGCTCGATCCGCGTGCCGCGCGCCTCCATCGACCGCGCCGGCAATCCGACCACGGTGCAGACCTTCGGCCGCCACGATCCCTGCGTGGGCATCCGCGCCACGCCCATCGCGGAGGCGCTGCTGGCGCTGGTGGTGATGGACCACGTGCTGCGCCACCGCGCCCAGTGCGGTGACGTGGAGCTGCCGCTGCCGCAGATTCCCGCCTCCGCGTCGCGTTGAGCGCGCTGCTGGGGCCGGGTGCCGCATCCACCGTGGCGGCCGCCTTGCTCCCCGAATGAAAAACCGGCCCGCGAGGGCCGGTTTTGCTTGGGAGCCGCTGCTGCTTCAGTGTTTTCGCGCGGCGTCGTTGAAGAGCGTGCGGCCGGCGTCGGCGAAGTGGCCGGACCAGTTCAGCCAATCGTTCCAGCCGCTGGCCGCCATCTGCGCCATCTGCCGGCTGGCCTCCTGCGCCGGCCACACCAGCGGGCTGGCGGCCATGGGGCTGAGCACATGCTCCACCTCGGCTTCGATCATCTCGGAGGAGCCACCGAGGGCGGTCTGCAGTTTGAAGAAGTTGAGCGCCGATTCCCAATAGGCGCTCTGCAGCCGCAACAGGCCGTTGCCGGTGGCTTGAGCCACCTGCAGCCACTGGTCGGTGCCCAGTTCGGTGAGGCGGGTGGCGAAGCGAAGCAGCGCGTCGAAGTCGGCACGGGCCAGGCTGGTCTGGACGCTGGCGAGGTCGCTGAGGTTGCGGGCCTCGCCAAGTTGTCCATCGAGCTGCTGCAGGCCCTGCATCACCTGGCGGCTGAGCTCGGCCTGGGCCTCGCCCAGATGTTGCGTGCCGCTGAGCATCGCGTTGATGGCGGCAAGGTGCCAGCGCAGCTGCTCACGGCTCACGCGCTCGCCCCAGCCGTTGATCACTTCGTCCAGCGTGGCGTCGCTGCCGGCTCGGGCTTCGTTGGCCGAAGCCGACACTTCGATGGCAGGTGCACCCAGGAGGGTATTGATGGCAGCGCCATGGGGATGGTTGAGCGTGGCGTCTGCGGCGGCAGCCAGCGGGGCGCGCGGGCTGCGAGGGGAGGTGGCGCGTTGCGGGGAAGTCGACACGTGGTTCTCTCCTTCTGTTCCCTCTAGCGGGAGCCGGACCGGGCCGTTCGTCGGCCTGCCGGGGCGGGGAGCCCGGACCATAAAGGTCACGGTCGCGGCGAACAACCCAGGTTTTCCATCTGTAACGGCCGCTGTAACAAACACACCTTAAAAAGTGATGGCTTGCTTACATCGAGCATCAGCTGCTGCCCCGGGTCACCAAGGTATAGCCCACGTCGACGCTGTTGCGGACCGCCGGCTCACCCCGCATGAGCTGCAGCAGCATGGCGGCGCCTTGGCGTCCGATCTGCTCACGCGGCGTGTGCACCGTGGTCAGCGGCGGCAGCATCTGGTCGCTCCCGGTGAGGTCGTTGAACCCGGCCACGGCCACGCGCCGCGGCACCGGTACGCCCAGGCGCAGCGCAGCCAGCAGCCCGCCCTGTGCCAGATCGTCATTGCAATAGAAGAGGGCATCGGCATCCTCGCACTGGTGCAAGGCGCGCTCGAACAGCTCCGCGCCCAGAGCCATCGAGGAGCGCCGCGGGTCCAGCAGTTCCAATGCCGGGTTGTGGAGGCCCGCCCCGCGCAGCGCGTCACGGTAACCCTGCAGCCGCTGCAGCGTGCGCGGGTCCAGTTGCGCGCCGATGAACATCACGCGTCGGCGCCCACGCTCGACGAGATGGCGTGTCATCGCGTAGCCCGCCGCTGCCTGCGAGAAGCCGACGCTGTGCACGCCCGGCGTGTCAGAGGTCTCCATCAGGTGCACGCAGGGCACGCCGGCAGATTCGATGAGCTGGCGGCTGCCTTCTGTCTGGTCGAAGCCCGTGAGCAGCAGGCCGGCCGGGCGGTGCGCCATGAAGCCGCGCAACTGTTCCTCTTCCTCGGCCGGGTCGTAGTGCGTCACGCCAATGAGCATCTGGTAGCCCGCGGGCAACAGCGTGGCGTGGACCGCCTCCAGCAGATCGACGAACACGGTGTTGCTGAGCATGGGCACCAGCACCACCACCTGCGAACTGCGCGCCGAGGCCAGCGTGCGGGCGGCAGGGTCGGGCACGTAGCCCAGCTGCTGCGCCGCCTCCTGCACCCGCGCCACCAGCGCCGGATCCACGCTGCGCTGGCCGCGCAAGGCGCGCGAGGCGGTGATGGGGCTCACGCCGGCGGCCTGCGCCACTTCGTTCAGCGTGATGCGGCCCGTGGCCCGGCGTCTGATGGAGCTCATCTTGGTAATTGCCCTGTGTCGTGAGGCTTGTGCTTGTTTTAGGATAGCGCTGTCCAAGCGCCTGTTGCAGAGTGTTAATCCTGTCTAGGGCAAGGGTACATTGAGCAAGAGCGAGCGGACCAGGTGGTCCGCTTTTTGTGTCGTCGTGGGGTAGCGCTGTCCAAGCAGGTTCTCATGGTTGTGGACCGTCGTACATCGGGAGTTGGCATGGATTCGATCGTGGTCATGGGCGTGGCGGGATGCGGCAAGTCCAGCCTGGGCGCCGACTTGGCGCGCGCGCTGGGCCTGCCGCTGGTGGAGGGTGACGATTTCCACCCGCACGCCAACCAGCAAAAGATGCGGGACGGCGTGCCGCTGACCGACGCGGACCGCGCCGGCTGGCTGGACGCGCTGGCCGGTGAACTGGCTGCGGCACCGGGCGGCACGGTGCTGACCTGCTCCGCGCTCAAGCGGGCCTACCGCGACCGGCTGCGCGCCGCTGCGCCGGGTCTGCGCTTCGTGCACTTGGTGCTGACCCGGGAGGAGGCCCAGCGCCGTGTGGCTGCGCGTGCGGCGCACTTCTTTCCGTCCAGCCTTGTGGACAGCCAGCTCTCGACGTTGGAGTCACCGGCCGGCGAGCCCGGCGTGGTCGAGCTCGATGCGACGTTGCCGCCCGAGGCGCTCCTAGCAGAGGCGCTGCGCCAACTTGGTTCCTAAGGAAAACCCTAAGAAACGAAAAAACTTGCACTTGGCTGTCATCCGGTCCGGGGGTTGCCCCGTTGTGCGCTGACCGTCCCGATGGACGCCACGACGTATCAGCCATGACGAAGCACGCCGCCCACAACCGTCCCGCCGAGCGCAAGCCTGCCGACCCGCTGTTCGAAGGGACCGACAGTGCCGACAAGGGGCGCAAGTTCGAGCCCTTCTACATCGCTCCGCTGGGACACGACCGGCGCGTCGGCGGCCGTGCCCGCCGCTTCGACCAGAAGCGTTGACAGGCCCTTGCCGGCGGCCGCCTTTTCGCGGCTGCCGGTCTGAGCCAGCGCAAGGCGCCTGCCACGGCGCCGCGCGATGCTGGTCCTGCCAGGCGTCATGTGGCCGCGCCCGCGGCCCGCGCCGTGCGAAGGAGACACCATGCAAGCTGCGCCTCATACGGGCTTCACGCCCCTGGACCCAGGCCGCGTCAACACGATGGATCCGTCCGAGCTGCGGTACTGGTGCGACCAGCTCCATTGCAGCGAGGCCGAGCTGAAGGAAATCGTTGGCCGCGTGGGCGAGCACGTGGCGGCGGTGCGCGAGGCGCTCGAACAGCGCCCGCTGCGGCACTAGCCGGCCTTTTCCGCACGTCGCCTCCCTCGCGGAGCGGGAGCCCTTCACCCAGGCGCGCCGACGTGCGCACGCACGTCGGCTGGTCCTGGCTCAGCACTCGACGATGTTGACCGCCAGCCCGCCGCGGGCGGTTTCCTTGTACTTGGTGAGCATGTCGGCGCCGGTCTCGCGCATGGTCTTGATGACCTTGTCCAGGCTGACGTGGTGCGTGCCGTCGCCGCGCAGCGCCATGCGCGCGGCGTTGATGGCCTTCACCGAGGCGATGGCGTTGCGCTCGATGCACGGGATCTGCACCAGCCCGCCCACGGGGTCGCAGGTCAGGCCCAGGTGGTGCTCCATGGCGATCTCGGCGGCGTTCTCCACCTGCGCCGGGCTGCCGCCCGTCACCGCGCACAGCGCGCCGGCCGCCATCGAGCAGGCCACGCCCACCTCGCCCTGGCAGCCGACCTCGGCGCCGGAAATGCTGGCGTTCTCCTTGTAGAGAATGCCGATCGCTCCGGCCGTGAGCAGGAAGTCCACCACGCCGGCGTCCGCGGAGCCCGGCACGAAGCGACGGTAGTAGTGCAGCACCGCCGGCACGATGCCGGCCGCGCCGTTGGTCGGCGCCGTCACCACGCGCCCGCCGGCCGCGTTCTCCTCGTTGACCGCCAGGGCGAACAGGTTCACCCAGTCGATCACCGCCAGCGGGTCCTGCGGGCCCGGCGTCGCCGCCTGCGCCGTGAGCTGGCGCCAGAGTTCCGGCGCGCGCCGCCGCACCTTGAAGCCGCCGGGCAGCACGCCCTCGGTGCGGCAGCCGCGCGCCACGCACTGCTGCATCACGCTCCAGATGTGCAGCAGCCCGGCGTCGATGTCCGCGTCGGTACGCCAGTGGCGCTCGTTGCGCCGCATCAGCTCGGCAATGGAGATCCTTTCCCGCTCGCACAGCGCCAGCAGCTCAGCGCCGCTGTGGAAGGGAAACGGCAGCACCGTGGTGTCCGGCGCGATGGCGCGGTGCCGGCTGCCGTCGGCCGCCACCTCCTCGCTGACCACGAAGCCGCCGCCCACCGAGTAGTAGGTGCGCTCGGCGAGCACGCTGTCGGCCGCGTCCAGCGCCCTCAGCGTCATGCCGTTGGCGTGAAAGGGCAGCGTCTCGGTGCGGTGGAAGCGCAGGTCCGCGGCGGCGAACCGTACCGGGTGGCTACCGCCCAGCGGCAGCCGCTCGTCGTCGCGAAAGCGCTGCAGCAGGCCCGGCACGGCATCTACGTCCACCGTTTCCGGGTCGTGGCCGGCCAGGCCCAGCAGCACCGCCTTGTCGCTGCCGTGGCCCTTGCCGGTGGCGCCCAGCGAGCCGTACAGCTCGCACTGCACGCGTGCCGTGCGCTCCAGCAGGCCCTCGTGGCGCAGCCGCTCGGCGAACAGCCGCGCCGCGCGCATCGGCCCCACCGTGTGGGAGCTGCTGGGGCCGATGCCCACCCGGAACAGATCGAAGACCGACACCGCCATGCATGTGCTCCTTCAGGCGTTGCCGGCCGCGCGGCGTTTCAGTCCTCGTAGGACGCCGTGGGCGGGCAGGTGCAGAACAGGTTGCGGTCGCCGTGCACGTTGTCCACGCGCCCGACCGGCGGCCAGTACTTCTGGCGCCGCAGTGCGGCCACCGGATAGGCGGCCTGCTCGCGGCTGTAGGCGTGAGGCCACTCGGACTTGAGCAGCATCTCGGCCGTGTGCGGCGCGTTCTTCAGCGGGTTGTCCTCGCGCGGCCAGGCGCCGGACTCGACCTGCGCGATCTCCTCGCGGATGGCGATCATCGCGTCGCAGAAGCGGTCCAGCTCCACCAGCGGCTCGCTCTCGGTGGGCTCCACCATCAGCGTGCCGGCCACGGGGAAGGACAGCGTGGGCGCGTGGAAGCCGTAGTCGATGAGCCGCTTGGCCACGTCCTCGGCCGTCACGCCGGAGCTGTCCTTGAGCGGGCGCAGGTCCAAGATGCACTCGTGCGCCACGCCGCCGCCCTGCAGGCCGTCGATCTCGCCGCTGAAGTGGATGTCGTAGTGCGCCGACAGCCGCGCCGCCACGTAGTTGGCCGACAGGATCGCCGTCTCGGTGGCGGCCGTGAGGCCGTCGGTGCCCATCATGCGGATGTACATCCAGCTGATGGGCAGCACCGCCGCGTTGCCCAGCGGCGCAGCCGACACCGGGCCCACGCCGCCTTGCGCTTGCGCGCCGCCCGGCTGGCCGGGCAGGAAGGGGACCAGGTCTTCCACCACGCACACCGGGCCCACGCCGGGACCGCCGCCGCCGTGCGGGATGCAGAAGGTCTTGTGCAGGTTCAGGTGGCTCACGTCGCCGCCGAACTCGCCCGGCGCCGCCAGGCCGACCAGCGCGTTCATGTTGGCGCCGTCGACGTACACCCGGCCGCCGTGCTCGTGCACCAGGGCGCACAGCTCCTTGACGTGCGGATCGAACACGCCGTAGGTGGAGGGGTAGGTGATCATGATCGCGCCCAGCTTGGCCGAGTGCTGCTCGCACTTGGCGCGCAGGTCCGCCAGGTCCACGTTGCCCATGGCGTCGCACTTCACCACCACCACCTTCATGTTCACCATGCCGGCGCTGGCCGGGTTGGTGCCGTGGGCGGACTCGGGGATCAGGCACACGTCGCGGTGGCCCTGGCCGCGCGAGGCGTGCCAGGCCTGGATCGCCAGCAGGCCGGCGTACTCGCCCTGCGAGCCGGCGTTGGGCTGCAGGCTGATGCCGGCGTAGCCCGTGGCCTGGCACAGCCAGGCGCGCAGCTGCTCGTCCAGCAGCCGGTAGCCCTCCAGCTGGTCGGCCGGCGCGAAGGGGTGCACGTGCGCGAAGCCCGGCCAGGTGATGGGGATCATCTCGCTGGTGGCGTTGAGCTTCATGGTGCAGGAGCCCAGCGGGATCATCGTGCGGTCCAGCGCCAGGTCCTTGTCCGACAGGCCGCGCAGGTAGCGCAGCATCTCGGTCTCGCTGTGGTGGCTGTTGAACACCGGGTGCGTCAGGAAGGCGCTCTCGCGCGCCAGCGCTGCGGGCAGCAGCGGGGCGCTGCGCTCCAGGTCGGCGAAGGTCGGCACGGCCTGCTCGCCGGCGAACACCTTCCACAGCGCCTGCAGCTCCTCGCGCGTGGTGGTCTCGTCCAGCGTGATGCCCAGCGAGTCGGCGCCGGCACGGCGCAGGTTCATGCCGGCCGCTTCCGCGGCGGCCAGCAGGCCTGCGGTGCGCTCGCCGGTGAGCACGTGCAGCGTGTCGAAGGCTTCCTCGTTCGCCAGCATCCAGCCCAGCTGCTTCAGGCCCGCAGCCAGGATCGCGGTGTAGGCCGCCACGCGGCGGGCGATGCGCTTGAGGCCCTCGGGGCCGTGGTAGACGGCGTACATGCTCGCCACCACCGCCGGCAGCACCTGCGCGGTGCAGATGTTGGACGTGGCCTTCTCGCGGCGGATGTGCTGCTCGCGCGTCTGCAGCGCCAGGCGCAGCGCCGGGGCGCCCTGCGAGTCCACGCTTACGCCCACCAGGCGGCCGGGCATGGAGCGCTTGGCGGCGTCGCGGGTGGCCATGTAGGCGGCGTGCGGGCCGCCGCAGCCCATGGGCATGCCGAAGCGCTGCGTGTTGCCCACGGCGATGTCGGCGCCCAGCTCGCCCGGCGTCTTCAGCAGCGTCAGCGCCAGCAGGTCGGCGGCGACGATCACCTGGCCGCCACGCGCGTGCACGGCGTCGGCCAGCGGTTTCAGGTCGCGCACGCGGCCGGTGACGCCCGGGTACTGGAACAGCGCGGCGAAGCAGTCGTGCTCGCCGGCGGACTCGGCCGGCCCGGTGACGATCTCGATGCCCAGCGGCTGCGCGCGGGTACGCATCACCTGCAGCGTCTGCGGCAGCACGTCGTCGGCGACGAAGCAGCGCGTGCTCTTGCTCTTGCCCACGCGCATGGCCAGCGTCATGGCCTCGGCGGCGGCGGTGGCCTCGTCCAGCATGGACGCGTTGGCGATGTCCATGCCCGTGAGGTCCGTGAGCATGGTCTGGAAGTTCAGCAGCGCCTCCATGCGGCCCTGCGAGATCTCGGCCTGGTAGGGCGTGTAGGCGGTGTACCAAGCCGGGTTCTCCAGCACGTTGCGCAGGATGACCGTCGGCGTGAGCGTGCCGTGGTAGCCCTGGCCGATGAAGCTCTTCAGCACGCGGTTGCGCGAGGCGATCTCGCGCAGCTCCAGCAGCGCCTGGGCCTCGGTGGCCGGCGCGGGCAGCGCCATCGGCTTGCTGCGCGCGATGTTGCGCGGCATCACCGCCTCCACCAGCGCGCGGCGCGAGGCGGCGCCGATGGCCGACAGCATCTGCGCCTGCTCATGCGGCTCCGGGCCGATGTGGCGGGAAACGAATTCGGACCTGTTTTCGAGTTCGGCCAGCGACGGGAAGGATTCAGGCATGGTGAGGAGGCGGCAAGAGAGGATGTGCGGCGCAGGCCAGGAGCGCCTGCCGGAGACTTGGGGGGCTTGGGAGGGGCGCGGCAATCGACTTGCCGCGCCGGCGGCACGGATGCTCGCGGCCCGTGCCGGGAGGCATCACGACTCGGACTTCAGCAGCACGTCGTAGGCCGGGCCGTCCATGAGCTCGTCGAACTCGGCCATGTTGGTGATGCGCACCTTGAAGAACCAGCCTTCGCCCATCGGGTCGGAGTTGGCCAGGTCGGGCTGGTCGCGCAGCGCCTCGTTGACTTCCACCACCTCGCCGCTGACGGGCATGTAGAGGTCGGCGGCGGCCTTGACGGACTCCACCACGCCCGCCACCTCGCCCTTGGCGTAGGTCTTGCCCACTTCGGGCAGATCGACGAACACCACGTCGCCCAGCGCATCCTGCGCGTGCTGCGTGATCCCGACCACGGCGGCGTCGTGGTCCTCGATGTTGATCCACTCGTGTTCGGGCGTGTACTTGGTGGTCATGGGCAGGTCTCCTGGGCGGACGGCGCGCTGCGGGCGCCGGGTTGAGAAACAAAGAGGATGTTGCGGGATGGGCGCCGGTGGCAGGTGCCGCGGCCGGCGCTGCGCGGGAATCGTCAGCCGCGGTGGTAGCGGTGCGGCGCGAAAGGCATGGCCACCACGCGCATGGGCTGCGGCTTCAGTCGCACTTCGGCGCTGAGGTCCGCGCCCGGCACGGCGTGCGCCGTGTCCACGTAGCCCATGGCGATGGGCTTGGCGAGCTGCGGCGACATGGTGCCGCTGGTGACCTTGCCCACGCGCTGGCCCTGCGCGTTCAGCACTGGCGCACCCTCGCGCACCGGGGCGCGTTCCAGGCCGAGCAGGCCCACGCGCTTGCGCGGCGCGCCGTTGGCCAGCTGGGCCTCGATGGCCGCGCTGCCCGGGTAGCCGCCGGCGCGCGCGCCGCCCGGGCGGCGCACCTTCTGGATGGCCCAGGTCAGCGCCGCTTCCACGGGCGTGGTGTCCTCGTCGATGTCGTGGCCGTAGAGGCACAGGCCCGCTTCCAGGCGCAGCGTGTCGCGTGCGCCCAGGCCGGCGGGCTTCACTTCGGGCAGCGCCAGCAGCGCCTTGGCCAGGGCCTCGGCGGCCTCGGCCGGCACGGAGATCTCGAAGCCGTCCTCGCCGGTGTAGCCGCTGCGGCTGACGAAGCACTCGGCGCCGGCCAGGGTGAAGGTGCCGGTGCCCATGAAGGTCAGCGCCGCCACGCCGGCGTCCAGCTGCGCCAGCGCCTGCACCGCCAGCGGGCCCTGCAGCGCCAGCAGCGCGCGCTCGGGCATGGAGATCACCTGGCAGCGGTGGCCGATCTGGGTGCGCAGCAGCTGCAGGTCGTGGTCCTTGCGGCTGGCGTTGACGACCATGAACAGGTCGTCCGGGCGGCGTGCGACCATCAGGTCGTCCAGGATGCCGCCGGCGGTGTTGGTGAAGAAGCCGTAGCGCTGCTTGCCCACGGCCAGGTCCGCCACGTCCACCGGCACCAGCGACTCCAGCGCCAGCGCCGCGTCCTGGCCCACCAGGCGCACCTGGCCCATGTGCGAGACGTCGAAGAGGGCCGCCGCCTCGCGGCAGTGCCGGTGCTCGGCCAGGATGCCGCCGGGGTAGCTCACCGGCATCTCGTAGCCGGCGAAAGGCACCATGCGCGCGCCCAGCTCCAGGTGCAGCGCGTGCAGCGGCGTGCGCTGCAGGGCAGGGGTGGACGGGGCGTCGGCGGGCGAGGAGGCGGTCGGAGCGGTCATGGCAGGTCTCCCAAGGGCGGGCGGCCACCGGTGAAGGTGGAGCTTGTGTGCCCCCGCTGTCCGCTTTACCTGAGAGATTGGCGAGGGCCCCTGACTTGAGGATGCCACTGCGCTTGCCCCTTCGGTGGACTGCAAAAACCCGTGAAGGGTGCAGCCTCTCTCCAGTGAGGTGTCGTCCTTGGAAGGACGCTTGCCAGTCCTTTTGCCTGAGCGTTCGGAGCTGGGCCCCTGCGCCTTCGGCGGCCCCACGTTCAAGGGGCTCTCTCCTGGCGGGCGGCAGTGTAACAGCCACATCCCGGGCTTCAACCCGGTCCCGGTCGGGATCTCGCAAAAGAAACAGCAGCCGTCGCCGTGGGACAAATTCCCCCATGCGCGCGCCGATGGCCGGCGGCCACCGGCGCCAGGACTCACATGCCGGCGTAGTTGGGGCCGCCGCCGCCCTCGGGCGTGACCCAGACGATGTTCTGCGTCGGGTCCTTGATGTCGCAGGTCTTGCAGTGCACGCAGTT
>JAEYPG010000604.1 GCA_023410975.1 Pseudomonadota bacterium | reverse complement strand
CGCCCACGGCGCCGCCCGACCGCAGCCTGTACGCGATGCTGCTGGGCGAGGGCCGCGCCGACGTCTTCGTCACCTACTGCACCAACGCCGCGCAGGCCGCGCGCGAGAACCCGGCGCTGCCGGTGCTGAGCGTGCCGGCGTCGCTGGAGGTGTCGGCCACCTACGGCCTGGCGCTGCTGCAGGGCGCCTCGCCGGCGGCCGAGGCCTTTGCCGGCTTCCTGCGCGGCGAGGGCGGGCAGGCGGTGCTGCGCGGCTACGGGTTCAGCTCGCCATGACGCGCGGGCTCAAGTCACGCGCAGCCGCCGGCGGCGAGCCGGTGCGGCTGACGCTGCGGCTGCCGGCGGACACGGTGCGCCGGCTGCGCGAGGTGGCGCGCCAGCGGGGGCTGAGTGTCAACGGCCTGCTCGACGAGGCCGCGGCGCTGGCACTGCTGGAATACGAGTTCATGCGCCATCCCGACGAGGCGCCGCCGCCCAGGAGCTGAGACAGGGGAGCGGCGCACCGCCCCGTTCCTCACACCCTCCTGTTCGCCTCCAGCCAGCGCCACTCGGCGTCCTCGTACAGCCGCGAGCGCGAGACGAAGTGCTGCCCCGTGGCGCCCTCGAGCGAGAACATGCCCCCGCGCCCGGGCTCGGCGTCGAGGATCAGCTGCGAGCCGCTCCAGTACTCGAACAGTGCCTCGTTGATGTAGAAGGGCTCGCCATCGACGTGGCCCAGCAGCCGGTCGTGGTCGCTCACCAGCAGCTCGCCGCGGCCGTAGCACATGGGCGCGCTGCCGTCGCAGCAGCCGCCGGACTGGTAGAACATCAGCGCCCCGTGCTGCTCGCGCACGCGCGCTATCAGCGCCAGCGCGGCCTCGGTGGCCACCACCTGCTGCACTTCCTTCATGTCGTCGGGCGTGGACATCGGCACTCCCCGTTGGTTGTGGCGTCAATGAAAAAGGGCGGCGGCATCGCGCCGCCGCCCTCCCTGGCGATCCGTCAAGGGAAGGGCCCTCGCGGGGCCCCGCCCGATCAGAAGAAGCCGAGCTTGTTCTCGCTGTAGCTGACCAGCAGGTTCTTGGTCTGCTGGTAGTGGTCCAGCATCATCTTGTGCGTCTCGCGGCCGATGCCCGACTGCTTGTAGCCGCCGAAGGCCGCGTGGGCCGGGTAGGCGTGGTAGCAGTTGGTCCACACGCGGCCGGCCTGGATGCCGCGGCCCATGCGGAACGCGGTGTTCATGTCACGGCTCCACACGCCGGCGCCCAGGCCGAAGTTGGTGTCGTTGGCGATGGCCAGGGCCTCTTCCTCGTCCTTGAAGGTCGTGACCGACAGCACGGGGCCGAAGATCTCTTCCTGGAAGATGCGCATCTTGTTGTGGCCCTTGAAGACGGTCGGCTTGATGTAGAAGCCGCCTTCGAGGTCGCCGCCCAGGCTGTTGCGCTCGCCGCCGATCAGCACTTCCGCGCCTTCGCCGCGGCCGATGTCCATGTACGACAGGATCTTCTTGAGCTGCTCGTCGGAGGCCTGCGCGCCGATCATGGTGCTGGCGTCCAGCGGGTTGCCGGCCTTGATGGCGGCCACGCGCTTGAGGGCACGCTCCATGAACGCGTCATAGATGGACTCTTGCACCAGGGCGCGCGAGGGGCAGGTGCAGACCTCGCCCTGGTTCAGCGCGAACATGGCGAAGCCTTCCAGCGCCTTGTCGAAGAAGGCGTCGTCCTTGGACATCACGTCGGCGAAGAAGATGTTGGGCGACTTGCCGCCCAGCTCCAGCGTGACGGGAATCAGGTTCTGGCTGGCGTACTGCATGATCAGCCGGCCCGTGCCCGTCTCGCCCGTGAAGGCGATCTTGGAAATGCGCTTGGACGAGGCCAGCGGCTTGCCGGCTTCCACGCCGAAGCCGTTGACGACGTTGAGCACGCCCGGGGGCAGCAGGTCGCCGATGACTTCCATCAGCACCAGCACCGACACGGGGGTCTGCTCGGCGGGCTTGAGCACGATGCAGTTGCCCGCGGCCAGCGCCGGAGCCAGCTTCCACACGGCCATCAGCAGCGGGAAGTTCCAAGGAATGATTTGGCCCACGACGCCCAGCGGCTCGTGGAAGTGGTAGGCGTAGGTCTGGTGGTCGATCTCGCTGATCGTGCCTTCCTGCGAGCGCACGCAGCCGGTGAAGTAGCGGAAGTGGTCGATGGCCAGCGGCAGGTCGGCGGCCATCGTTTCACGGATGGGCTTGCCGTTGTCCCAGGTCTCGGCTGTGGCCAGCAGCTCCAGGTTCTGCTCCATGCGGTCGGCCATCTTCAGCAGCACGGCGGCGCGCTCGGTGGGCGAGGTGCGGCCCCAGGCAGCCTTGGCGGCGTGCGCGGCGTCCAGCGCGCGCTCGATGTCCTCTTCCGTGGAGCGGGGGATTTCGCAGAAGGGCTTGCCCGTCACCGGGGTGATGTTCTCGAAGTACTGGCCCTTGGCCGGCTCGACCCACTGGCCGCCGATGTAGTTGCCATAGCGCTTCTTGAAGTTGACCGGGAAACCAAATTTGCCGGGTTCGAGCATGTCCATGCGTGTCTCCTTGTGAACGCGTCTGTGGGGAAGTGGCCCCGGTTGCCTTTGATGTCTGCAGCCGCCGGGGCGCTGGATCAGGTTGCGGGGTTCCTATTGCCAGGACCGTGCCAGCGGCGCGGCACGGTGCCTGGCGGCCCCGGGGGCGTCACAAACTCCGGGTCAGTACCGAGGCCGGCGCCACGGTGGTGCTGGTGCTGTGACGTCAGGACTGCTCCAGCCCTTGGCGCTGTCCCAGGGCGTCACAAGGCCTGACGTCATCAGGGATTTGCACGTCTTTGCATATGCAACAACCACAGGTCAAGGCGCGACGACCAGCACACCGGGCTCTTGTAAGGACCTCAAGTGGTTCTCATGGACTACAAAACCCGTTCGGGCTGAGCTTGTCGAAGCCCTGCGGCGGTAACCGAGCGCCTGCCCTTCGACAGGCTCAGGGCGAACGGGTAATGGGTAGTTCAGCTATTGACTGGAATCCCTATTGCGCCGGCGCGTCGAACAGCGGCAGCTCCGGCTGCGTGGGCAGCTCCGCCCGGGTGTGGCC
>JAEYPG010000595.1 GCA_023410975.1 Pseudomonadota bacterium | reverse complement strand
CCCTGAGCCTGTCGAAGGGCAGGCGCTCGGACGTCGCCGCAGGGGCTTCGACAAGCTCAGCCTGAACGGGGTTTGTGAGTCCACGAACTTCGTGTGCGTCCTATGACGCACCGGCCGTGAGCGCCTGCCGACACAGGCGTTTTCCTCGAAGCCCGGAGAAACTTGCACCGATTTCGCGCCGCGCCCTCGCAAATGCGCCATTTGCGAGCCATTCATCAGCTTGGCGAAAGCTTGCCCGGTTCGTATGTCGGGCATTGAAGGGACCGGGCGCGCCCGGTCCCTCGCAAGCCAATGTGTATCGATGGAGTGGTGATGGCGAAGAAGTACGTGGTGATCGGTGCCGGCCCCGCCGGCGTGCGTGCGGTGGAGGCGCTGCGGGAGAACGATCCGCAAGGGAGCATCACGCTGGTCAGCGGCGAGCCCGGGGAGCCCTATGCGCGCATGGCGATCCCTTACATCCTCAACGGCTCGATCGACGAGGCCGGCGCGCTGCAGCGCAAGACGCCGCGGCACTACGAGACGCTGGGCGTGAACTACCTCAACCGCAAGGCCGAGCGCGTGCATGCCGGCGCCGAGGGCGGGCGCATCGATCTCGATGACGGCACGACGCTGGACTACGACCGGCTGCTGGTGGCCACCGGCTCCTCGCCCTCGCTGCCGCCCATCCCCGGCACAGACCTGCCCGGCGTCGTGACCTGCTGGACCCTCGACGACGCGCGGGCCATCGCCGACAAGCTCAAGCCGGGCGCGCGCGTGGTGATGATCGGCGCGGGCTTCGTGGCCGGCGTGTGCATGAAGGCGCTGGTGGGCACGGGCGTGAAGCTCTCGGTGATCGCCGGGCGGGCCGGGCAGATCCTGCGCACGATGATGACCCCCGTGGGCAGCGGCATGCTGCAGCGCTGGCTGGAAGCGCGCGGCGTGGAGGTCATCACCGCCGGCCGCACCGAGCGCATCGAGCCCGGCCCGCGCCTGGTGATGGACACCCGCACCATCGAGGCCGACCTGATCATCCTGGCCACGGGCGTGCACCCGAACGTCTCCTTCCTGGCGGGCACGGGCGCACGCATCGAGCAGGGCATCGTGGTCGATGAGCACATGCGCACCACCGTGCCGTGCATCTACGCCGCCGGCGACGTGGCGCAGGGGCGCGACTTCTCCACCGGCGAGTGGGTGGTGCACGCGCTGCAGCCCACGGCCACCGAGCATGGCCGCATCGCGGCGCTGAACATGGTGGGCAAACCGGTGCCCTACCGCGGCAGCCTGAGCATGAACGTGCTCGACACCGTGGGCCTGATCTCGCACACCTTCGGCGAGTGGAAGGGCCGCGAAGGCGGCGAGGTGGTGGAGCTGGCCGACGAGGAGCGTTTCCGCTACACGCGGCTGTGCTTCGACGGCGAGCGCATGGTGGGCGCCATCACCATCGGCGAGCCGCGCCACGTGGGCGCGATGCGCGGGCTGATCCACTCGCGCCGCCGCCTGGGCCGCTGGAAAGCCGAACTGATGCGCAACCCGCACAAGGTGATGGACGCCTTCGTGGACCTGACGCACGCCCGCTGAGGCATCGAAGCGGGCCTGGCGCCCGCTGTGCCGGTCGCAAGCGGCCCGATCTGTACTGCCTGCCTCGCAGGCGAGCGGCACAGAATCCGGCATGGACCGCACCGAAGACACCCTGTACCTGCGCATTGCCGACCAGCTCGCGAGCTCCATCCGCGCCGGGACGCTGGCGCGGGGCGAGCGCATCGCCTCCGTGCGCGAGCTGGCGCGGCAGCAGGGGGTGTCGATGTCCACGGTGGTGCAGGCCTACCGCACGCTGGAGGACGCGCGGCTGATCGAGGCCCGGCCGCGCTCGGGCTATTTCGTGGCGGCGCGCAGCGTGCGGCGCCCGCCCGAGCCCGAGACCACGCCGCTGCCGGCATCGTCGCTGCCGGTGGCGGTGAGCAACCTGGGCGCGCAGGTGACGGCGCTGGCGCAGGACCCGAGCTTCACGTCCTTCGGCGCCGCCTACCCGGCGGCCGAGCTGTTCGCGCAGGAGCGTGTGCGCCGGGCGCTGAGCCGCGCGGCGCAGCGGCACCGCGCCTCCCTGTGCCGCTACCCGCTGGGCAGCGGCACGCCCGAGTTCCGCCGCGCGGTGGCGCGGCAGGCGCTGGCCATGGGCTGCCAGCTCGATCCGGAGCGCATCGTCTCCACGACCGGCTGCCAGGCGGCCATCAGCCTGTGCCTGCGCGCCGTGACCAAGCCCGGCGACGTGGTGGCGCTGGAGTCGCCCACCTCCTATGGCTTCCTGGAGCTGTTGGAGAGCATGCACCTGCGTGCGCTGGAGATTCCCACGCACCCGCGCCACGGCCTGTCGGTGGACGCGCTGTCGCTGGCCTTCGACACGCAGCCGGTGAAGGCGGTGCTGTCGGTGCCCACGCTGTCCAACCCGCTGGGCGCGTGCATGCCGCTGGCCGAGCGGCGGCGGCTGGCGCAGCTGGTGGCGCAGCGCGGCGTGCCGCTGATCGAGGACGTGCTCTACAACCCGCTGTGCGAGTTGGACGAGCAGCGCCGCGCCGTGCGCAGCTTCGACGCCACGGGCCACGTGATGCTGTGCGGCTCCTTCTCCAAGACACTGGCGCCGGGCCTGCGCGTGGGCTATGTGGACGCCGGGCGCTGGGCGCCGCAGGTGCAGCGCCTGAGCCACGTGTACTCGGGCAGCTACACCGAGGTGCTGGAGCAGGCGATGGCCGACCTGCTGATGCAGCCCGGGCTGGAGAGCGCCTTCCGCTCGCTGCGCTCGGCCGTGGCGCAGCGCGTGGACGAGGCGCGCGGGCTGATCGCCGAGAGCTTCCCGAAGGGCACGCGTGTCACGGACCCGCCGGGCGGCTTCCTGCTGTGGGTGGAATTGCCTGCGGGCAGCGACTCGATGGCGCTGTTCGAGGCCTGCCTGCGGGAGCGCATCGTGTTCGCGCCGGGGACGATGTTCAGCAGCACCGGGCGCTACCGGCACTGCCTGCGGCTGGGCGTGGTGGGGCGCTGGGACGATGCGCAGCGAAGGGCGCTGCGGCGGCTCGGGGAATTGGCGCGTGCAGTGCAGCCGGCTTGAACACTGGCCGTCTTCAACATATTCGCGGCTGGGGTTGCTTGGTACTCACCCCCATTTCGCCCCCGCGTGGCTGTTCAGTTCGCACGCGACGCCCACCAGGAGGCGGGAGCGTCAAATAAGTCCCGCGGCTGGTCAATGCAACTTCACCCTCGCCTGCGCCCTTCCATCGATCCAGTTCCCCACCTGGTCCCACGCCGTCCTCAGCGCCCCTTGCAGCCGGACCATGTGCGCGTGGTGCGCGCTCCAGTAGGCCCAGCGCGCCAGCAGCCCCTGCAGCCGCACGCCGTGCCCGGGCAGGCGTCCCAGGATGCGCCCCACCGCGTCGCGGCTGCCCAGCGACACCAGCGAGCCGCGGTCGTGGAATCTGAAACCCTCCACCGGCCGTGACGCCAGCCGGCGCAGCAGCGCGTCGGCCAGGTAGCGCGCCTCCTGCTGCGCCGCCTGCGCCCGCGGCGGCACCGCCGGCGCCCCGGCTTCGGGCACGCAGCTCGCGCAGTCGCCCATCGCGAACACGTCCGCGTCCAGCGTGCTCTGCAGCGTGTCGCGCACCAGCAGCTGCCGGCTGCGGTTGAGCTCCAGCCCGTCCAGCTTCTCCAGCACCTCCGGCCCGCGGATGCCCGCAGCCCACACCGTCAGCTCCGCGGGCAGTACCTCGTGGCCGTCGAGCACCACGTGGTTCGCGGCCACCTCCGTGACGCGGCGGCCCAGCAGCACCTCCACGCCGCGCGCCTCCAGGTCCGCGCGCGCCTGGCGGCTGATGTCCTCCGACAGCGCGCCCACCAGCCGGTCGCCCGATTCGATCAGCCGCAGCTGCACCGGCTGCGGCTCCTGGCGCAGCTCCGTGCCCAGGCCGGCAATGGCGTGCACCGACTCGATGAGCTCCGCCGCCAGCTCCACGCCCGTGGCGCCGCCGCCGACGATGGCGATCTGCACCGGCCCGCGTGAATGCACCTCCGCCCGCGCGCAGGCCGCCAGCAGCAGCCGGTGAAAGCGCGTGGCGTCGGCCGCGCTGTTGAGCGCGATGGCGTGCTCGGCCACGCCGGGCGTGTGGAAGTCGTTGACGATGCTGCCCACCGCGACCACCAGCGTGTCGTAGGCCACCGGGCGGCGCGGCGCAATTTCCTTCCCCTCGTCGTCCGCCAGCGGTGCCAGCCAGAGCTCGTGCTGGGCGCGGTCCAGCGACTCCAGCGTGCCCAGGTGGAAGCGGAAGTTGTGGCGCCGCGCCTGCTGCAGGAACTCCACCCCCGCGTCATGCCCGCCCAGCGTGCCCGCGGCCAGCTCGTGCAGCCAGGGCTTCCAGACATGCGTGAGCGCGGCGTCGATCAGCACCACCTCGGCCGGCGCCTCACGCCGGCGTTGCCTGCGCAGCTGCTCGCCCAGGTGCACCGCCAGCTCCAGCCCGCCGGCGCCGCCGCCGACGATCACGATGCGGTGCGGCCCGCCGTGCTCGCGCAGCTCCGAGGTGGAGAACAGCGCCGGGCGGCTGTCCTGGAAGGAAGGAGAGAAGGGCGACCGCGGGCCGCCAGGGGAGAGGTGCCATCGGTTCATGGGGCAGTAGGGGGCAACCCGTATGCCGCGCGATCAAGTTTTCGGGCTGCCCTCCATCGGCG
>JAEYPG010000572.1 GCA_023410975.1 Pseudomonadota bacterium | reverse complement strand
TTCCTGGCCAACATGAGCCACGAGCTGCGCACGCCGCTCAACGCCGTGATCGGGCTGAGCCAACTGCTGCAGCAGATGGCGCAGCCGCCACAGGCCCAGGCTTACGTCGGGCACATCGCCGATGCCGGCGCGCACCTGCTGGCGCTGACCAACGACGTGCTGGACCTCTCGCGCATCGAGGCCGGCGAGCTGCGCCTGGAAGCCGTGCCCTTCGAGCTGGGCCCGCTGCTCGATTCGGTGCGCGTGCTGATGCAGCCGCTGGCCGACGCCAAGGGGCTGTCCCTGCGCCTGGACGCACCGGCGCAGCTGCCGGCGCGCCTGATGGGTGATCCGTTGCGCCTGAAACAGGTGCTCATCAACCTCCTGAGCAATGCCGTGAAGTTCACGCCGGCGGGCCACGTGGCACTGGCCGTGAAGCAGCGCGCCTCGAATGGCCGGCTGGTCTCGCTGCGCTTCGAGGTCAGCGACACGGGCATCGGCGTCACGGCCGAGCAGCAGGCCCGCATCTTCGACCCCTTCACGCAGGCTGACAGCTCCACCACGCGGCGCTTCGGCGGCACGGGGCTGGGCTTGTCCATCGTGCGCAGCCTGGTGGACATGATGGGCGGCCAGCTCGGCCTGCAAAGCCAGCCCGGCCAGGGCACCACGTTCAGCGTGACGCTGACGCTGGAGCTGCCGCAGCACTGATACGGGCCCCGCCAAGTTCCCGAACGCTCAAAGCCCGTTCGTGCCGAGGTATCGAAATACGAACGGAATACGGGTTTGGAAACCTCATGGCGCCCATGTGATTCCCGTTCGTCTTCAACAGTGAAGTGAGCCCGGTTCGCCCCGAGCCCTTAGACAGGTTCAGCCCGAACGGGTTTTCACTCCGGTGCCAATGGATAATTGGCGTGGACCCTCGCCGGACACTGGGCCAGCGGCTCCAGCCGAGCGAGGGTGCCGGCCCGCGCCGGCTTGCGGCCCGTCACTCCTTCACACCGGTTTCCGAGCCGCCGCAGGTGGGGGCCGAGCACAGACCGTAGAGCGTGAGCGCGTGCTCCCTCAGCTCGAATCCCATGGCCTCGGCCACGACACGCTGGCGGTGCTCGATCTCGGCGTCATGGAACTCCTCCACGCGCCCGCAGCGCACGCACACGAGATGGTCGTGATGGTTGCTTTGCCGCAGCTCGAAGACGGCCTTGCCGGTGTCGAAGTGGCTGCGGCTCAGCAGCCCCGCCTGCTCGAACTGCATCAGCACGCGGTACACCGTCGCCAGCCCGACGTCGGCGCCGCCGTTGAGCAGCTCGCGGTACACGTCCTCTGCGCTGAGGTGGCGGCTGTCGGAGCGCTTGAAGACGTCGAGCACCCGCATGCGCGGCAGCGTGGCCTTGAGGCCGCTGATCCTGAGATTGTCCGCCTGGGGCAGCGGTTGCTTGCTCATCGGTCACCTTCCATCACTGACTGCGGAATACCCGGGCGCTTCACGCGGGTGCGCCATGGCCTAGCGTGCATCCTGCTCCGGCGAGCCCATTCTAAACAATAACAATTCTCGTTTACCAGCCTCCCGCAGCCGAGTCTGCCGACTCGCGCTCCAAGCGCAAGGCCCGCATCAGCGGCATCAGCACGAAGGGCGCGGCCGGCCACAGCTCGCAGGCACAGGTTCATCAGCAGGTCGCAGGGCTCGGACAGGGCGCGGCGCATCCACGCTCGATCAACGTCCCCCGCGCCGCCGAGGCCATCCGTGCCACACGCACAGTCCGGCCACGAAGCCCTGGGCCACCCAGGACACGGCGTCCCAGGCCCCGTCGCCGACGAGCGCCGACAGCAGGCCCACGAGGCTGACGACGCCAACGGCCACCGGCCAAGCCCACAGGCGCACCAAGTCACGCGCGCTCATGCCTTGACTCCCGTCGCCACCGAGCCCGGCTCGGTGCCGCCCACCGTCGTGAAGTCGGCGAAGCGCCTGCGCTGCACGTGCTTGGCCCACCACAGGTAGAGGCCGCTGCCCAGCAAGAGGATGGAGATCACGTCCAGTACTGCCCACAGCAGCTGCAGCGGCAGGCCGCCGTAGTCACCGAAGTGCAGCGGGCGCGAGACCTGCAGCGCCGTCAGGTACCAGGGGAGGTCGCGGCTGTCGGTCACCTGGCCGGTGAGGGCATCGACCAGCACCGGCTTCGTGATGCGCTGGGTCAGCGGCGTGTCGCCGCGCACGAAGACGCCGTAATGGTGCGGGCTGGAGAAGGACGTGCCGGGGAAGGCGACGAACTTCACCGCCATGCCGGGCTCGTGCGCCAGCGCCGCACGCACCGCGGCTTGCAGCGAGCCGGGACGCTCCAGCGGCGGCTGACCCTCGTAGGCGCGCACCATCTCGCGCAGCTCGGTCGCCTGCCATTGCTTGACCAGCAGGTCCGCCAGCGTGTTGATCACGCCCGTGGCGCCGACCACGAACACCCACACCAGCGTGACGATGCCCAGCAGGTTGTGCAGGTCCAGCCACTTCACCCAGGAGCTGCGGCCGCGGCGCACCTCGCCGAAGCGCAGGCGGCGCATGAAGGGCGCGTAGAGCACCACGCCCGATACCAGGGAGACCAGCAGCAGCAGCCCCATCGCACCCAGGAACAGCATGCCCGGCAGGCCGGCGAACAGGTCCACGTGCAGGTGCTCGATGAACTTCATGACGCCGCCTTCCAGCGGCGGCTCGGCCAGCACCTCGCCGGTGCGGGCGTCCACGGCAACCTGCTTCAGGCCGCCTGGGGCCGGCGGCTTCTCCGACATCGTCACGTACCAGACGCGGTCATCGTCCACCGACTGCGAGGCGAAGCGGCCGTACTTGTCAGGGAAGCGGGCCTGGGCGATCTCCATGACCCGGTCCAGGCTGATGCGCGGCGCATCGGCGGCCAGCACGGGCGGCCGGGCCTCGTGGCCCAGGGCCTCGGCAATCTGGTCCTCGAAGATCAGCGGCAGGCCGGTCAGGCACAGCAGCAGCATGAAGACCGTGCACACCAGGCTGCTCCACTTGTGCAGCCAGGACCAGGTTTTCAGGGAACGTGCGCTCAGCATCGCGAAACGGCTCCGGGTCCGGCCACGTCAGAAGTCCACCGCGGCGGAGACGGAGACCGTGCGCGGCGCGCCCAGCACCAGGTAGCCCTGGCCGGGGTAGCCGCCGCTGGAGGCCCAGTAGTTGCGGTCCGTCAGGTTGTTGACGCGCGCTCGCAGCGTGACGAGCTGGCCGCCGACTTCCGTGAAGTAGCGCGCGCCCAGGTCCAGGCGTGTCCAGCCGGGCACGCGCAGGGTGTTGGCCGCATCCGCATGCACCGCGGCGGTGGCGATCAGGCGGGTGTCCAGCGCCAGGCCCGAGACGCCCGGCACCTCCCATTCAAGGCCCAGGTTGGCTTGGCGGCTGGGCACGCCGATGACCTTCTTGCCGTCGTAGGCGCCTTTCTCCGTCGCGACCTGCTCGGCATCGAGGAAGCTCAGCCCGCCCAGCACGCGCAGGCCGCGCACGGCCTCGCCGAACACCGTCAGCTCGACGCCGCGGTGGCGGTCCTCGCCATCGGCGGTGAAGAACCCGGCGGCATTGACGATGCCGCGGGGCCTGGCCGTGGAGAACAAGGAGATGCCGCCGCCGATGCGGCCGGCGTCGAACTTGGCACCCACCTCCTTCTGCTTCGAGACATAAGGGGGCAGCGGCGTACCGGGGTTGGACGTGGTGGCACCGGCAGTCTCGCCCTGGGTCAGGCCTTCGATGTAGTTCGCAAACAGCGACACGGCCGGGCTCAGCTTGTAGACCACCCCCGCCATCGGGCTGGTGCGGTTCTTTTCGTAGGGCGGCGGCAACAGCGCACCCGTGCCGTAGGCGTAGTTCGAGACGTCGAGCTTCTGGTGGCGGGCACCCAGCGTCACGCGCAGCCGCTCGTCGAGCAGCGACAGCGTGTCGCCCAGCGCGATGCTGGTCATGCGCGTGCGTCCGGTCCGCTGCGGATTGGACAAGTCGCCGCCACGAAAGGCATTCGCGCCGTAGGCCGGCTGGGCATAGGACACCGGCGCGTACAGGCTGGTGGCCAGCTTGTTGCCGGCGTCCATCACGTAGGCGTTCTTCTTCTCCAGCTCGAAGTACGAGGCCGAGGCCACCCACTCGTGCTTGACCGGGCCGGTGCGCAGCGTGCCGCGCAGGCCGGCCTCGCCCGTGTTCACGCTGTCCTCGCGCGTGTTGTCGAAGCGGTAGATGCTGCCGGCGCCGGTGACGGCATTGGAGAGCGTCAGGTTGGCCAGGGAGTTGGCCTCCTCGCTGCGTCGCAGGCCCACGGCGGCGTAGGCCGTGACGTCCTTGGACAGGTCCAGCTCGCCGCGCAGCGTGCCGAAGGTGTCGCGCTCGTTGGAGTAGGACCAGGGCTGCGCCCAGTTGCTGCCGGCGTCCGGGGCCGCAGGCACGCTGGTCACGCTGCCCAATGTCACGTTGGTGCGCGTCTCCCTGAGGCGGTTGTCCTGGTAGCCGATGTCGGCCGAGAGGCGCGCGTCGCGGCTGCGCCAGTCCAGGCCGACCGAGACCAGGCCCAGCTCGGCCGACTCTCGGTCCACGCCGGTGCCGCCGTCGCGGCGCGAGGCGACGAGGCGCACGCCGGTGCTCTGGTCGGGGCCGAAGCGGCGGGCCATGTCGGCGGTCACCAGCTTCTGGCCGCCGCTGCCCACGCCCAGGCTGAGCTGGGTGAGCGGCTCGTTGGGCGCGCGCTTGGGCAGCAGGTTGATCGAGCCTCCGATGCCGTCGCCGCCGGGGTTGGCGCCGTTGAGGAAGGCCGAGGCGCCACGCAGCAGCTCCACGCGCTCGAACAGCTCGGCGGCGATGTACTGCCGCGGCAGCAGGCCGTAGAGGCCGTTGTAGGCCACGTTGTCCGAGCTCAGCAGGAAGCCGCGGATGAAGTAGGACTCCTGGAAGTTGCCGAAGCCGCGCGCCACGCGCACCGAGGGATCGTTGAGCAGCACGTCGCCCACGCTGCGGGCCTGCTGGTTCTGGATCAGCTCGTTGGTGTAGGCCGTGGTGCTGAAGGGCGTGTCCATCACGTTCTGGTTGCCCAGGATGCCCACACGGCCGCCTCGGGCGACCTGACCGCCCGGGTAGGGCTTGGGCAGGCCCTGGGCGGAAGCGTCGGCGCTGGCGCGCACGACCACGGCCGGCAGCTCCTCCGGCACCGACGCGGCGGCAGCGGCATCGGCCGCCTGGGCGCGGGCCGCGCAAGGCAGGGCCGAGACAAGGGCGGCGCACAGCGCGGACAAGGGGAAACGGTGGTACTGCATGGAAAACGGCAAACAGCCCGTTGCGGAGCCATGAATGGTGTGAAGTTCATTGAGTATAAATACGAACTATTCGCATTACATGTTTGAAATCAACTTCAGCCTTCTGTTCATGCCCGCCCAGGGCGCGAGGCCGCCATGGCTGTAGACGGAGCGCAGCCTGTGGGAGCCGGCCGGTGCCTGCCGCGCTTGAAACGACGGCGGG
>JAEYPG010000570.1 GCA_023410975.1 Pseudomonadota bacterium | reverse complement strand
GGAGCTCGGGGTCGGCATCGACTAAGGCAACGAGCATGTTGGCCAGCAGCTTGGCGCCATCGCGCAAGTCGAAGTTGGTAGGCGATGCTCCAGGTACCAGGATCACGGGCGCACCTCACAGCGGCTGTCGCCGACGCAACAACTCCTGGTTGATCTGCGATACCTCTTCGAGGATCTCGCGCACACGGTGGTAATTGGCCAAGCACTCGCTCACCAAGGCCTGGTCTGCTTGCCGAACGTAGTCCATCTGTGGCGGCCCACCGGAATGGCTTACCGAAAGGTAGTACTTGGGACCATGACCAGGACCGGTCGCGCATCTGCAGCGTGGATTGCCACACGGCTTGTACCGCTCGATCAGCGAGCCTCGCAGCACAGTATCCAGCGGTGGCAGCTTGCGAAGGAGCTGCTTGCGGCGTCGCCTGAGCTCGGCTGGTGAGTGCTCGATCATGGTTGGCGGACCACCGTTGTGACTGATCTGAAAATAGTGCTTGGATCATCACTTTGCAAATCCATCCTGCGGCTGTGATGACAGTAGCTCGATGAGATCTACCAGGTCACACAGCGTCTCCAGGTCAAGCCGTCCGGGAGAGCTTCCCAGGCATTCGTAGGCATTGGGAGGCGCGTGGTCAGTCCATCGAACCGGCACGGCGAAGGTCCCGCGTACGGCATCTCGCAGGACCAGTGCGTCGACGCCGCCAATGCGCCGACGTTTGACAACGGGAAGGCGCTGACCCCGCAGAGGATGGAATGGATGGCAGATCTCTGCCGATTCATAGCTGCCGATGGTCGAGGGTGCAGTTGGGATCAACCGTGCCCGAAGAGCTGGACGCCGTGACGGAGCGGCGCGTTTCCCTCAAGGCCATCGAGCGCGGTTGGCCGGAGCTGCTGCGCCTGGCCGCGTCGATTCGCAGTGGCCGCGTGTCGGCGGCGCAGGTGATGCAGCGCTTTGGCTCGGCGGCGCGGGGCGATCCCGTGCACCGGGCCGCCGAGCATCTGGGCCGGCTGCTCAGAACGGTGTTCCTGTGCGACTACCTGGCAGTGGCGGACTTCCGGCGTGAAATCCACACGCTACTCTCGCGTGGAGAATCCGTGCACCAGCTGCAGCGCGCGGTCTACAGCGGCCGGATAGCGCCCGAGCGTGGCCGGCGTCCTGACGAGTTGCGGGCCATCTCGGGTGCTCACTGTCTGCTTTCGAATACCGTGATTGCCTGGAATACCATGAAGATGCACGACGTGGTCCTCGCGCTGCGCGGCAGCGGCATGCGCATCGAGGACGACTGGCTGCGGCGCATCGGACCTGCTCACTTCGGTCACATCAACTTCCGCGGCACCATGCGCTTCGGCATCGAGCGGTATGCTCAATCGCTGCTGAATATTGATAACGCATCCATTGCCGGCCGGATACCTGGCAAACGAGTGGATGGCATGCAATTGCCGTAACCACGTCTACACAATTTCCTGACGGCCTGCACGTGCCCATCGCCCGGAATCTTCGACGCAGCCGCTCCCATGACCAGATTCGGTTTTTACCCTGTCGCATAAGCATTATCGGTAAGGCGCCTGCGCGACACGCAGCGTGAATGCCAACCCTGTAACGCGCCGCCGCTTCACTAAGAGCCGCTGCCTTCCTGCGCAAGGTCGAGGAGTTTTTCGCTGTCTTGCACGCAGAGCGCTGCTTCGCTACAACGACTGCATCAGGGCTGGCGCAACACAGGACGGCGCTGAGCTTCAGAAGCCGACCCTGAGCGTCAGCCGCACCGTGCGTGGCTCAGCCGGATGCACGTGCCGGTCGGCCAGGGGGGCGGCCTCGCCGCGCAGCTGCGACTCGTAGAAGTACTCGATGTCGTTGACGCGGGGGTTGGTCAGGTTGAACACGTCCAGCGTCAGCTCGGTGTCCTTGCCCAGCTTGTGGCCCACGCGCAGGTAGGTGTACAGCGACCGGCTGCCGCCAGCGCAGGAGCTGCGGACTTACTGATCGGCGCGTTGTCTGCTAAAGCTCGGTGGCGAAGCAAACAAGCGCTCCGCGGGGCTTCTCCTGCTGTAGTTGTTCTCAGTCCAGCGCGCTGGTCAGTAGGTCCGTCCGTCCTGAATTATCGAAGGATGGAATTCACGGAATTTCCATGTACAGAAAGCCCGAGGACCTCGCGCTGCAGCTCGTCCGCCAGGCGGATCCAAAGCGCCGGAGCAGTGGCGGCGCTCCTGGTGCGGCTGCAATCAACGCCGCCCTTGAAGTTGGTCGCAGCTGTTGAAAAGGTTCATGCCGATGCAGCAAGGCAGATGGACACGTGATGTCAAACAGCCTTCTTTCCAAGTGGGCGCAGCATCTACGACGAGCAGGCCCGAGCGCGAGTCGATCCTGGCGCGTGGTGAGCCGGGCGCGGCTGCCTTGAGCACTGGGATGCCGTGGCAGCCGCGTGGCGGCGCCAGTTGCTCAAGCACCCATGTTGCGTTCTGTCTGGCGCCTGCTTGCCAATGCGCCCACCAAACCCAGTCCCACCGCCATCAGTGCCCAGCTGCCCGGCTCCGGTACTGGCGTGGCGATGTAAGACACGGGGCGCTCGTTGAGGTTGAGCATGCCCTCGCCGATGATCTGGCCCCGCTTGTTGATCGCGATGGCAGTTGACAGGTGCCACCGGGCAGCATCCGCCGGGCGCAGCAGATCATCCAGCATGTCGAAGCGGCCATCCCGCCACATCCCGGCTATCAGGGTCGTTGGTCCCGCGTCGGGCGAGTAGTCACTGGTGCCGACCACCCAGCCGCGCTCGTTGAAGGCCTCGGCGACGAAAAGGTTTGGCGTGTCCAGCCGCGTGTAGCGGCCGTCGCTGTAGATCAGCACCTCGGTAATCGGTGGCAGGCGGCCGTCGTAGTCAGCATGGTTAACCAGAATTCGGCCCCGATTGTCGATGTCCGCGGCGCCGAGCAAGTTCTCGTTGCCGGGCGTCACGGGCAGCATGGGCAAGGTGGTGACGTGGCCGTCGCGGTAGACAAAGGAGCCCGTGCCCCACAGGTCGATGTCACGATAGTTGCCGATCACCTCGCCGCGGTCGTTCAGACCCCGCACCTGCTCGTTGAGCAGGCCGGTGCCCAGCGCTTGGCTTGTGCGTCCGTCGTACAGGTAACCCAGTCGCTCTCCTGCGGCATCTTGAAACATGCCGATGACCTGGCCCTGTGCGTTGATCTCCAGCGGGCCGCCAACAACGGCGGCAGGGGGCAAAGGCAGTGTTGTCATGCGGCCGTCGCGGTAAATGAATGGCACGCCGTCGCCACTCGCGGGTTGGGAGACACCAACCACGTCGCCGCGTCGGTTTAGCGCCGTGGCCGCTCCGTAGTTGCCGCCCAGGCTTCCCAGCAGTTCCACCCGACCGTCTCGGTAAAGAAACGGCTCAGAGGTGCTGATGCTGCCGTCCGGGCCGTGGTAGCGGACGCCGGCCACCATGCCGGCGTCGTTCAGCGCCCTGCCTTTGTCCAGGCTGTTGCCGGTCAGTTCCTCCAGTGCCTGCACCCGGTACTGCAGTACGCCGGCTTGGGCGACGACCGGGCTTGCCATTTCCATCAGCGCGGCGGCCAAGCATCCCATCAACAGCTTCATTCAACACCTCCTTGGAGCGACAGGTCGGCGAGATTGGTTCTGTATTTGGAAAATATTCAATGC
This sequence comes from Pseudomonadota bacterium, assembly GCA_023410975.1. Classification (GTDB taxonomy): domain Bacteria; phylum Pseudomonadota; class Gammaproteobacteria; order Burkholderiales; family Burkholderiaceae_C; genus Azohydromonas. Next base: position 6,509 of record JAEYPG010000570.1, on the reverse strand, counting down.
CCCATCTGATATGTTTACAAGATAAAACGCAAGGTGATATTGAGTAAATAGGTGGCCTGTGAAGTTATTTTTTACTCGAGAGCCTATCGGGTGATTAACTCAAGGTGCCTTTGCTGGCCTGGCCGGGGGCAACTTGGCAAGTGAGACATGGGGCTTTTGGGGATCATGCGCGCGTTTGACGACGGGCTTTGGAGGTGACTTGCGCGCAGCCGGTTGCAGGCTCGCACGCAGGAGCTCGTGGACTTGATCAAGGGGCTCATCGCAGCCCACTTGCCGCCACCGCAAACAAGCGAGCCCGACGTGTTGGAGCGCATGGCTCAGTAGACGTGAGCCGCTCGCGGCAGCGGTCTGGTGGGGCTTCCCAATGGCTCTCCAGTGCCAGCGACTGCATGCCGGGATTGACCGGCATCTGCGCCTCGGTGTGAGACTCCGCGGGCAATCTCGCCGGCGTGCGAGCCTGACGTTGCACGGGCACCCTGTGCATGGCGGCCAGGCGACCGAGGTTGCTTCCGGGCAGCGCATGTTCATTCTGAGCTGAGACCTGCCGGCTTGACGGTAGATGGCAAGTCCGGCTACCTGCTAGCGAGCTGATACTGTCCCGAGCAGCACACCACTTCTCCGTGCTGACGAAATAATTCTGCTTATCGGATCAGCGCCGCCACGGGCCTAAAGTCGTTGGCATGGAAACGCGCCGGTCCGCCGCCAAGGCTGTCCAAAAGCAGCCGCTGCTGGAGTTGCCCGACGCCGCGGCGCTGTCCGCGCTGCGCGCATGGCACGAAGGCCTGTCCTCGCGCGACGCCGTGGCGCGCTTCATCCCTGAGCGGCGGCCGGCGGGCGGCTCATCGCGCTCCGTGATCGGCCACATCCGCCGGCAGCTCGCGGCCTTCGCGGCCAGCCGCCAGCGCGAGGATCTGGTGCGGCTCTTCACGGGCACGGCGCGCAAGGGCACCACGGCCGCGCGCACCGTCGCGCAGGCCATCGAGACGCTGCGCAATACCCCCATGCCCCAGCCGCTCATCGGCGACGACGTGGGCCGCTGGCTGCCCCCGCGCGTGGCTGCGGTGCTGCGCAAGGCGGGCATCCGGACGCTGGCCGAGCTCACGCTGAAGGTGCCTCGCCGCCGGCGCTGGTGGAGCGGCATTGCCGGGCTGGGGCCGGCCATGGCCACGCAGGTCGAAGCCCTCTTCGCCTCGCATCCCGAGCTCACCGAGCGCGCCCGCGCCCTGGTGGCCATGCCGCCGCCGGGCGACGTGCGGCCCTGGGAGCACATCGCCGTGCCGGCCGATGTCGATGGCACCCAGGGTGCCTTCCGCGCGCCGCGCGCGTCGTGCTCGCTGCGGGCCGACAACGACTACGAGGCCGTGCAGTCGTGGTTGTCGCTGCACGACGCGCCGGCCACGCAGCGTGCGTATCGCAAGGAGGCCGAGCGGTTGCTGCTCTGGGCCATCGTCGAGCGCGGCGTGGCGCTGTCCTCGCTCACCACTGAGGACGCCGTGGCCTACCGCGCGTTCCTGCGCCACCCGGCGCCGCGCTCGCGCTGGATCGGCCCCGCCACGGCACGCTCCTCGCCGCTGTGGCGGCCCTTCACCGGCGGGCTTTCGCCGCGCTCCACGGCCTACGCGCTGTCAGTGCTCAGCGCGATGTTCCGTTGGCTCATCGACAAGCGCTACGTGCTGGCCAACCCCTTCGCCGGCATCCGGGTGCGCGGCACGCGAGCCGCCGGGATGGACACGACGCGAGGGCTCTCCGGCGCCGAGTGGGGGCTGGTGCGCACCGTCGCCGATGGGCTCGAATGGTCGTATGGGTGGGAGCCGCGCGCGGCGCAGCGCATGCGCTTCGTGCTGGACTTCGGCTTCGGCACCGGGCTGCGCGCCAGCGAGCTGGTGGGCGCGACGCTGGGCAATATCGAGATCGACGCCGGCGGCGATGCCTGGCTGCATGTGGTCGGCAAGGGCAGCAAGGCCGGCAAGGTGGTGCTGCCCCTCATCGCGCGCGGCGCGCTGGAGACTTACCTGGTGCAGCGCCGACTGTCGGCGAGCCAGGCGAAATGGGACCCGCGCACGCCGCTGCTGGGCAGCCTCGACGGCGAGGCCGGCATCACCGCCAGGCGGCTGTGGGCGGCGATGAAGCGCTTCTTCGCGACGGCGGCCACGGTGCTCGCCGATGTCAATCCGGCGCTGGCCGAGAAGCTGTGCCGGGCCTCTCCGCACTGGCTTCGCCACAGCCACGCCTCGTTTGCTCTTGAGTCCGGCGCCGACCTGACCACGGTGCGCGACAACCTGCGCCACGCGTCAGTGTCCACCACGTCGCTGTACCTGCACGCCGACGATGAGCGGCGCGCCAGGCAGATCGGCGCGGCGTTTTCTGGTCACGGCAAACGGTGATATTCCCACCGCAAAACGCACCGATTTACACGGCCAAACTGCCTTCGCCGTAATTCAAATTTTCGTAAGTCCTTGTCCCACAACGCGTTCTAGACCCAAAGCGCACCTTTCTGCACGCGGAGTCCGTCCACCCCGACCTGGGATGGATCGGCCCCCTGTTCTTGACGAAAACCCAGCGCGCGTGGCTGGAGTAGTCGTCGACGTTGTCGGTGGACTCCAGCGCCTCACGAATGTGCGCCGGGATGGGGCCGAGTTCTTTGTCGTCTTTCATGGCCATGGTCAGGTGTCGCCCGACGTTGGCTTCCCTTTCGGCGACAACGCTTCCCATTCTTCGGCGCTGTTGATTGTCATTATCTGCCCCTGATAGCCAGGCGCCATGCTCAGTTCGGTCACCAGCTGGACCAGCTCCTCGTCCAACTCGTCGGGCGACAAATCGGGCGGCAATGTCGTCATGGACGTGTCCTTGTCGGTGAATGTGTAGCAGTGGTCGGCTGCGGTCATACCGCCGGCACCGGCGCCCGCTCGGCTATGAAGTCTGGCGCAGCAGGACGCGGCGCAGCCACTTCTTCAACCGCTGTCCGGTGGTGGGGGTTGGTGGTGGCGGCTCTCGGTGCTCGGGCTTACGGAGATGAGCCGGGATAAGGATTTCTTCGGTGTCGTCGAGATTGGCGGCAAGCCTCCTGGCCCGCCGCTGGCTCGGTGTGGTAACGGTAAGCCAGGAGTTCGGGCCGATGGGAAGCCCAGGCAGCGGCAAGCTGGCCCACGGGGTGTCGTACAGGCCTTTGCCGCCCTTGCCGTCGTCTTCATCCATTTTTTGTCATGGTCATTGGGGATTTTTGGTCATGGTGCCAGCACCACGGCCAGCACTGAACTGCTGCGGCGCCAAGTCATTGAGGCCGTGCGCCTTGCGCTCCTACTCGATGAGCGTCTTGGTGGCGTTGGCCAGGGTGCCCACGGCCTGCGCAAAGACCGTGGCCTCGCGCAGGTCGATGGTGACGGACTTGCAACAGCACGCGCAACATACCCGAAACCAAGCACCTCCCACTCAACACCCCTCCCTTACTGATTCACCCTTTTCCCCTCTATCCCCTCCTCAAAGCCCACGGCCACGAAAAAGGTCCAGGCTGAACAGGCCGACGGGCTTCCCCTGACTCGCCCTCAAAGCCACGGCGCGCGCAGGAGAGAGACGGCCGGACTTCAGCTGGCCACAAAGCGGCCAAGGCCGTGCAGAGATGCAAAGGCTGAGCAGGACAGTGGGCTTTTCCTCCCCTGCTCTCAAAGCTGCGGCAGATACAGCAGGAACAAGAATTCTCTCCTACCCCAAATGGGCCGAGGCCAAGGAAAGGGGCAAAGGGTCAGCGGGATTAATCCGGTATGTTGTATCAGCGCAGCACGCACCGAATGCGTCCGTATCTGCGTATCAAGCACCCAAGGTGCCAGAAGATGTTGCTCGTGCTCAGCGAGCATCTTGGTCAACCGGCAGCCCTGCAGTCGTCACCGCCATGTGATGAAGCCTGGAGAGCCTCGCTGGCGCTACTACAGCACCACAGTGCCGCTGCTGATGCAGCCGGCGGTTCCGTCGCGATGCACAGTGACCTGCCCACACTGCGGCCGTGCATCGGGAAACCACAGGCAGCCACCTTGTGAAGCCAAACAGCGATTCGGACAGATACCGGGTCGGATCTCTTGAGCCGCCACGCGAACAGCAGAGGCGACAATTCGGACAGATACCGGGTTCTGACATCTGGAGTCCGGCAGAGCTGACGGCACCGTTATTCGGACGGATACCGGGTTGGCCAGCGGTAGAGACCGACGTCGTCAGATGCCGAGCACGGAGCTGTTCGGACGGATACCGGGCTGCCAAGGGCGCCGCTTGACCCTATTCGGACAGACACCGGGTTCTCTGCCCAGCGCAGTGCGCACTGCAGCGCTCTAGAGCAGCTGCGGCCGGCTGCCGCTTTAGAGCGGCTTAGCTGACTCACCCGGTATCTGTCCGAATAACCTGGAGAAGCCCTGCCCCACGTGCAGTACGAGTCCATGGACAGCCATCAACAACCCGGTATCTGTCCGAATAGAACCTCAAAGCCGCTGCACGGGCCTGCAACAGGCCACAGAGGCCATCGAACCCGGTATTTGTCCGAATGACCGGGCTGGCCGTACGCGTCAGCTGTTCCTTACCGCGGCCACGCGCCGCTCTGACCACTGCCATACGCTACAGCGGCATGGACAGCCCTGTTCGGACAGATACCGGTTCAAACCAGAGGCTGAACCGCTGCGGTCAAGGACTCACTGTCCTCAACCACTTCAAAGCCGAGGCTGGCTTGCGGATTGGGCATGAAGCGGAACTCGAGCTCGGTGACCCGGCGACTTCCAGCGCGCAGCGGTGCCCACTCCACCAGCATTCCGCCCTTGGAGCTGATAGCCTTCACGGCGGGCTCAATGACCCGCGTCCTGAGCGCTTTGAAGTCTTTGCGGCAGCTCGGCGGTACTTCCATCACTTCCCAGAAAGCTTCGATCGGCGTGCGGTACAGCCCGGTGCTCTGCCACGATTTCAGCAGCTCGTACAGGCGCCAGGCGTAGACCGTGTCAAAGGCGGCCGCGTGCCGAAGGCGGTACGTGGTGAACTGCTGTCGCAGGCCAAGCAGATGCGGGGCAATTTCCGGAGAAAAGTTGAGCTCGACGTAGCCCTCGCCCGGCGCGTACTGCGCCCCCGACACCCAACGGAACTTCTTTTCCACCGCTTGGCCGCGGCGGCTCTTCACCTCATAGCGGACGTACCGCTCGAACAGCTTGTCAGAGGCGGCTTTGAGCTGCTCGTAGGCCGTTGTCGGATCGACGCCGAAGACGCCGGCGTACTCCATCGCGGTGACACGCATCTTCCAGCCCGCGTTGGCGCCCAGGAACAGCTTGCTCGCAGCCATGGAATCCGTGTTCACCAAGCCGAGCGCCACCAGCCGCTTCTCGGCCAGGTTCAGGCCCTGTGCTGCCCGCGCGAGCAGGTTGCTCATCGAGACATGCCGCTCCGCCAGCTCTCCGGAGGAGTCCGAAACCGGGGTGCTGTTCTTCTTTGCGCGCTTGGTAGCCATTCGGACAGATGCCGGGTTGCTCGGACAACGAAAGATGATGTCCGACTATTCTTCCATCCCGCAGCAGTCGCGTCAAAGTTTTCCTCGGGGTCTGCAAAATGACCCGGCATTTGTCCGAACAGAGCCTGTGGATATCCGCTGTGGATACCACCCGGTATTTGTCCGACTCACCCGGAAAACCGTCCGAATTAACCCGGCATATGTCCGAAAAGGCTCAATGTTATCCACATGAAAATCCTTTGCGTGACAACAACTTGCACACGATTTGGTGGTTTTCCGGTTGTCGCAAGAAAAGAAGGAATAGGATCAAGAAAAGGGCGCCCCTGAAAAAATGAGAATCAAGAACAACCAAAACCGGGCGCATGGGCAGCATGGACTGTTCTCGCAAAGTGCTTCTCTATTCGGACAGATACCGGGTTCAAGACAACCTGCTGCCACGCGTGATGTCTTTCGCTAAGCAGACATGAGACGCGACCGACCTGCAAGCAATATCGCGCATGATCGCATCCGAGAAGTGCCAACCCGGCATTTGTCCGAATAGGACAAGCGTGTTGACCTCCGTCCCGTATTGAACCGTTGTGTTGGCCGTGACTACGGCATCACGGGCAGCCAAGTCAGTTCAGGCCGACTTGTACTGGCTTCGGTTGTGGCACTCGGTTCTGGCGTCGGCGCGCTGCCCAGCCCAACGCTCCGAGCCCGGCCAGCCATTGCGCCAAGGCCGCCGGCTCCGGGACCGGATTGGCCAGGAAGGCGTGCGACTCCCATCCATGAGGTCCACGCCGCAAGCCGTAGCCGATGATCTGCCCAGCGTCGTTGATGCCTGACAGGTTCATCTCTGCGAAGCGCCCGGCCAACCCGTGCACCAGCAACTCGTCGAACGCGAGCGTGCGCCCATCGCGGTAGAGGAAGCCGCCATGGCCATCCCAGTTGCCGACCGCCCAGCCCTGCTCGTTGATGTCCGTCGGATAGGGCGAGCCGTCGCCGCGCTCGCCGAGGAAGTGGAACGTGCCGCTGCCGCGGTCGTAGACGAAGCCCCGGT